>CANRFW010000031.1 GCA_947630035.1 uncultured Clostridia bacterium
CCTTTGAAGGGGGCGGGGCAGGGGTGGGGGTTGAACTCTATCGTTCGGCGCAAAATCTTTTTTGCGAGGAAAGTTTCTCGCATGGGAAACGAAGTTGGTCCTCTCATTCGCTTGCTCGAACAATAAGCGCAAGGCGTTGCGCAAATTGGGTCGCGCAGCGCAAAAGCGTGGTTTTGCTCGCGCAAGTAATTTATAGCTTCGCGCAAAATCTTTTGCGCCTACGTCGCCCTGCAAATCGCTCCTATCATGCCTGCCCCCTTTGAAGGGGGCGGGGCAGGGGTGGGGGTTGAACTCTGTCGTTCGACGCAAAATCTTTTGCGCCTCATACTCGCCCCCTCCGTGGGAGGGGGGTAGGGGGGTGGGCAGAACCCCGTGCAATCTGCGCGGGCGTCCCAAAGGACGTCACCCCGACGCCCCATACGTCACCCCGAGCGCAGTCGAGGGGTGACGGTATGAAATAGGGCAAGATTCCTCACTACGTTCGGAATGACGTGTAAGACGTTCGGAATGATGTGTAAAACGTTCGGAATGACGTGTAGGATCAAAGGGTAACCGTAAAACGGGCCGACACAATGCCGCCGACGAATGCTCGTCGGCGGCTCTTTGCCGTATTCCGCCCCCAAAATTGCCACATGGGGTATAAAAACGCGCGAAAGGCTCCAAAGTATAGGCATGAGATCCATCAAAGCGAATCCGCTCGGAAAGTCCCGCGAGGAAAGGGAAACCTGCTTCCCCGAACCGAGGGCGAACGAGGGCAAGCACGGGAGGACGGAAGGGTGACAGGCTCCCGCGCACACTACAACCGCAACTATATCAACTATGTAAACGCCTTCGATCCGCCCACGAGCCACTTCAAAAATTGCCTGCGCGCCTTCTTTGTCGGCGGCTTCATCTGCACGATAGGGCAGTTTTTCCGCTACATGCTCGGTTTCGCGGGGCTGGAGGGGGATATGCTCGCGGGCACAGTGTCCGTCCTCCTCATCTTTCTCGGGACGCTCCTCACGGGCCTCGGCGTATACGACAGGATCGGCAAGAACGCGGGGGCGGGGAGCATCGTGCCCATCACGGGGTTTGCCAATTCCGTCGCGTCGCCCGCCATCGAGTTCAAAACGGAGGGGTATGTTTACGGCATGGCGGCGAAAATGTTCGTCGTCGCGGGGCCTATTATCGTGTTCGGCGTGAGTGCGGGTGCGGCGGTCGGACTCATTTATTGGCTTTTGGACCTATGAATCGGCGTGAAACAGTTGCATTCCGCAAAAAAGGGTGATATAATAGAGGAAGAAAATTTCGGAGGAAACAACTATGGCTAAGATCACGGCGGATACGCTGATCGCGGAGTGCCTCGAACTCAACCCCAACGCTGCGGATATTCTCCTCTCGGCGGGCATGCACTGCTTCGGCTGCGCCCTTGCCCACGGCGAGACGATCGCGGAGGCGGTCGCGGTACACGGCAAGGATCTCGAGGAGCTTCTCGCAAAGCTGAACGAGGGCGTGGAGTAAGAGAATAAGGCAATCATATAAAAGAAAATTCCGCACCCGTAGGTCGGAATTTTCCAAACATGCAACATGAATGGAAGAGAGAAAGGCAATTATGCTTTTCTCTCTTTTTCGTTTCCGCCCGAGCGGAAGGCGGTGGGGGACAGCCCCACTTTTGCGCGGAAGAAGCGTGCGAAGCCGTGCGGGTCGCCGAAGTTTAAGTAGCGGGCGATCTCCGTCACCGAGTAATCGCTCTCGAGGAGGAGCCGCTTTGCCTCCTCCGCCCGTCTTTCCGCAATGTAGTCTTTGAGTTCCACCCCCTCCTCCGCATGGAAGATGGCGGAGAGATATTTTTCATGGTAGCCGAGTTCGCGCGCAATGTCTTTTACGCGGATCGCCGAGAAGCGGTGGTACACCACATATTCTTTCACCCGCGCGCAAACCGCCTTGCGGGGCGGGAGGGCGCTCTCGGGGGGAGGTGCGCCGTCCGCGAGGGCGAGAAGGAGGAGGGTAGCAAGATAGAGGGAGCGCGTCCCCCGCGGCGCCTTCGCTTCGGCGGCAAGGAGGCGGGAGGCGATGAGGGAAATCTCCTTCCCGTCGTCCACCTTTCCCTGGCGGGGCATGGAGAGGGTGGCGGGCAGGGCGGGGCAGCGGAAGTGCATCCAATAGAAGCGGCAGCGGCATTCGCGCGTGCCGTGCTGGTTCATGGTGGGCGGCAGGATGAGATACTCCCCCGCGGGAACGCGGAATTCCGTCTCCTCGTTCCCGATGCACAGTTCCCCCTCGGTCACGATCATGAGTTCGTATTCATACAGCCTCCGCGTGAGGTGCCGCCAGCCCTTTTCGGGGGAGACGAACTCCCCGAACCACAGCATCTCCACGGGGGAGGAGAGATCGAAGTGCAACATATTACCTTTTGATACCTCCGCTTTCCCTTTTGGCATTGCGCCTTTTTATCCTTTTTGTTACAATGATTGTAGCATATCCTCCCGTAAAAATCAAGATGCGGGAGAAAATAAGGGGGAACTTTTATGAAGACAAGGTCAAAGCTCGGTAAGATCGCCCTCTCCTCGGGGCTTTCCGTCTTACTTTGCGTACCCATTGCGCTCCCCGTTCTTTCGGCGTGCGGCGGCGGGGAAGTGGAGCAGGCGGCGGTGAAAAATTCGGCGGACATCGGGTTCACCCCGCTCGGCTCGGTAGCAGTCACCGATCCCTACGCCGTGAACGCGCTCGACAAGGAGCTTACCTACCTCGTCGACACCATCGACGCCGATAAACTTCTCTACTATTTCCACGTCAACGCGGGGCTTGCGCCCAAGGCGACAAGCAGCTACGGCGGGCATTGGGAGGGCGAACTCATCGGCGGGCACACGTTGGGGCACTACCTCACCGCTCTCGCGCAGGCATACGCGAACGCCGGCACCTCCGCGGAGCGCAAGGAGGAGGTAAAGGAAAAGCTCGGCTATATCCTCAGCGAATTGCAGCTCTGCCAGAACAATGCGGAAAAGGCGGGCGCGCAGGCGGGATTTATATGGGGAGCGCCCAAGCCCTCCTATCCCGCAAACGCAGGCCCCGAGGCGCAGTTCGACAATGTGGAAAAGGGCCTCGGGAATATCTACGAGCAGGCGTGGGTGCCGTGGTACACCATGCACAAGATCCTCGCGGGGCTTCTCGACGCGTGGCGGCTTGCGGGAAGCGAGACGGCAAAGGAGGTCGCCCTCGCCCTCGGCGATTGGGTCGTAGCCCGCGTCTCCAAGTGGAACACCTCCGTGAAGAACACCGTTCTCGGCATCGAGTACGGCGGCATGAACGATGCCCTCTACAATCTCTATGCGGCGACGGGGGAGGAGAAATACGCCGAGGCGGCGCATAAATTCGACGAAGACGAACTCTTCCTCTCCGTCCGCACGCGCAATTCCTCCGATTATCTCGCGGGCAAGCACGCGAACACCACCATCCCCAAGATCATCGGCGCCCTCAACCGCTATCTCACCCTCAAGGATACCGACCTCGAGGACAGCAACCTCGAAAACTATCTCGAGACGGCGGAGATGTTCTGGGACTACGTCATCGAGCATCACACCTATGTGACGGGCGGCAACTCGAACAACGAGCATTTCGGCGCCATGGATAAGCTCAACGCGAGCCGTTCCAATATCAACTGCGAGACCTGCAACACCTACAACATGCTGAAGCTCTCCCGCATGCTCTTCTCGGTGACGAAGGATAAGAAGTATCTCGATTTTTACGAGAACACCTACTACAATGCGATCTGGTCCTCGCAGAACCCCGAGACGGGCATGACGATGTACTTCCAGCCCATGGCGACGGGGTACTTCAAGGTGTATTCCACGGCGGAGAGCAACTTCTGGTGCTGTACGGGCAGCGGCATGGAGAGCATGTCCAAGCTCAACGACAGCATCTACTATCCCGCGGGCAACGTGACTTACGTCTCCCTCTACCTCAAATCGGTTTACGCCTCGGAGGAAGTCTCCCTCGAGCAGGACGCCGACCTCGAGAATTCGGACGAGGCGAAGATCAAAGTCACCGCGGGCAAGACCGTTCTCCGTCTCCGCCGTCCCTATTGGTCGGAGGAGTTCTCCGTCAAGGTCAACAAGAAGTCGGTTGCGATGACGGGGCGGGAGAACTTTGTCTCCGTCTCCGTGAAGAAGGGGGACGAGGTCACGGTCACGATGAAGAAGACGGCGAGGGCGTATAACCTCCCCGACGCCGAGGATACCTACGCCATCCTCTACGGGCCCTTCGTTCTCTCCGCCGACCTCGGCGATGCGGCGATGCAGACGACGGGGCACGGCGCCTTCGATTCCGTGACAAAGCCCGCCGCGGCGGTCGGCGACGAGGTGTATTCGGTGAACGCTTCCTCCGTCGAGGAGTTCATGGAGGACATCGGCGAGCATCTGAAAAAGGGGGAGAACAACACCTTCCTCCTCGAGTGCAACAACGGCACCCTCACCTATTCCTACCACTTCCGCCAATACAAACACCGCTACGGCATCTACTTCGACTTCACGACGTCTCCCGTCGAGAAGACGGTTCCCGACTACGAGTGGGTGGAAAATTTGGGCGGCGGCTCCTCCATCCGCGCGGGCTACGGGCAGGATGAGAACAACTACGCGGAGAGCGGGGCGGACGCCACCGAGTTCTCTTCGAGCGCCGGGACGTACGGCACCTACCGCCGCGCAAAGGCGGGGGGCTGGTTCAGCTACGACATGCCCGTCTCCGCGGGGGACGTCAACCGTCTCCGCGTCAATTTCGCCAAGGCGGACAACGGCAAGAGCATCAAAATTTCGGTCGGCGGCACGGTCGTGTACGCCAAGACCCTCTCCTATACGGGTGCGGACGCCATGTACGAAGTGGGCATCGAACTGCCCGCGAGCGTCGTGAATGCCGCGAAGAACGGGTACGTCACCGTCCGTTTCGAGAGCAACAACGGCGGGGACGCCGCGATGATCTGCGGGACGATCGCCATGCAGCATCTCAAGAACAACATGCTCTACTTTGTGGACTGCGGCGACTACACCACGGACACCGTTGGCGAGGGGGACTACTTCGGGGCGTATAACTCCGTCACCGATCAGGCGTACGGCGCCGACCCCGTCACGGGCAAGAAGTGGGGGATCGTCGACGAATATGAGTGGACGTGGAGTTCCGCGGCGGCCTACGAGGGTATTTACGATAAGAACGCGCAGCCGGGCGGCGGCGTCTCCACCAAGTCCACTTGGGCGCAGGAGGGGCTCCTCGCCACGGAGAAGACCGTCACCAACCGCTATACGAAGAACCACACCGAGTGCGGGCTTTCCCCGAAGCTCACCTATAAGTTCGATTTGGACGACGGGACTTACCTTGTGAAGATGTTCTTCATAGACCCTTGGAGCTGCTCCTCGGCGCCCACCGTTACCGCGAACGGGACCGCCGCTCTCGAGGGGGCGGCCGTCGGGAAAGAGGTGAGTTTCACGGCCACTGTCTCGGGCGGAACGCTGACCCTCGCTATGACGACCTCCTCGCTCTGCATCAATCTTGCGTATATCATCATTCTTCCCGCATAAAGAAAGCGCTCACATTTTTCAAAGGCCTCCCCTTTCTCAAAGGGGAGGCTCCGCCGCAGGCGGTGGTGGGGATTGACTGCGAACCCCCTCAGTCACTGCGTGACAGCTCCCCCAAACGGGGGAGCCGAGAGGTAATCGGAATTGGGGGCAAGTTGCGGAAAACGGGGGAGCCGAGAAAAGCCCCCTCCGAAGGGGTGTTAAATTTCCAAAATCGCGGGAGAAAACGCTTGCAAATTGCTTGCGCGTTTGTTATAATAAAATGCGTTCGCGGGCGGACGGCAACGTCCGGACTGCGATCCGAGGCGTAGCGCAGTTTGGTAGCGCGCTTGGTTCGGGACCAAGAGGTCGTGGGTTCAAATCCCGTCGCCTCGACCAGAACACGGCACGGACTTTTGTCCGCGCCGTGTTTTTACGTCCCGCCGTATTATCGCTTCCCCAAGGCCTCCCCTTTCCCAAAGGGGAGGCTCCGCCGCAGGCGGTGGTGGGGATTGTCGATTATTCTATTCCATCCCCATCCGTCACGGCAGAGCCGTGCCACCTTCCCCTTCCAAAGGAAGGGTAAGGCTTACACTGCACGGACCCGAGGAAGGGTAAGGCTTACACCGCGGTGCCCTCGGCGGCGAGGGCGGGCGGACGGATCTCCGCCCCGTTGAGTTCGGTGAGGTGTTTCCAATAGCGCACGGGCATGTAGCCGCGCATCTGTTTGAGGCGCTCGCGGGAGGGGATATTCACCGCGCGGTAGTAGGTCCGCCAAAGCTCCTGCCACGCCGTTTCATCCGCAGAGACGGCAACGTCCGCCCGTTCGAGAGGGGCGGAGAAGGTGTGTTCGCCGTCGCACACGGCCGCCTTTTTGCGCTTCAAGTCGTGGATGACGAAGGGGTACCCCTTGAGGCGGGCGCGGAAGTGGGGGACGAGCAGGTCGCAAATATCGTTGTCGGGGGAGATCGGCCCGTAGAGCGCGCCGCTCTCGCAGGCGAGAAAGCGCAAAAATCCGTGCAGGCGGTGGATCTCCAGCCCCACGCGGTTCACGCATTCGACGGCGTCGATGACGTCCTCCTCGTGCAGTCTGTCCCGCACGGGCCCTCCCGTTTCGGCGATGCGGCGGAAGTAACGGTAGGCGATCTGCCCGCGGTTCTCGTTCCCGCTCCGCAGGATGAAATCAAGCTCGTGCAGGCACTTCTTGTCGAGGGATAAAAAGCGCTTCTCGGCGCGTCCGGCGCGGGCGTCTGCGTTGACGAACACCGTCTGCATGCCGAGGGTCAGCTGTTTCTGCCCGCAGGTGAGAAGGGCGTCGCCGTCCTTCCAAGCGGCGAGAAAGGCGATAAAAAACGCCTCTTTGGTTCCGTCGAAAAAGTAGATCATAATTGCCCCGTGAGTGCGGAGTATGCGGTCTCCGCGTCCGAAAAGAAATTGAGTTGACGGGCATTCTCGCTTCTCTCGCCCGCCGCGAGCAGTCCGCGGACCGCTCTCTCGTCCGCCCCGCAGAACTTCCCTCCCGCCGTAACAAAGTGCCTTGCCCGCTTCAAGACCACCCGCATTTTTTTGAGATGATCGAACCCGAGCCTTGCATACCGCCTCGCCTCCATAATTTTATAGGCGCTCTTCGTGCCGATCCCCGGCACCCGCAGGAGCAGTTCGAGGGGGGCGCGGTTTACTTCCACGGGAAAGAGTTCGGGGTGCCGCAGCGCCCATGCGCACTTGGGGTCGTACTCGAGGGGAAGATCTTCCCCCTCGGGCGCGAGTTCCTCGGCGGAGAACCCGTAAAAGCGGAGCAGCCAATCCGCCTGATAGAGCCTGTGTTCCCGCAGCTGTCCGCCCCCCTTTTCGGGGAGGAGGGAGTCGTGTACCACGGGGAGATAGGAGGAGTAATACACCCGTTTCAGCCCCATGCGGCGGTAGAGATCCTGCGAGAGACGGAGGATCTGCCCGTCCCGCTCGGGGGAGGCGCCCACGATGAGTTGGGTCGTCTGCCCCGCGGGGAGGAACAGCCCCTTCCTTTTTTCTTCGCGGAAGACGCGGCTCTGCACCGCCAAATCGCGCATCGGGGTTATAAGGCTCTCCTTGCTCTTTTGCGGGGCGAGGAGGCGGAGGCTCTTCTCGGAGGGGAGTTCGAGGTTGCAGCTCATGCGGTCGGCATAGCGCGCCGTCTCGCGGACAAGCTCCTCATCGGCATGGGGGATGGCCTTCACATGGATGTATCCGTGAAAATTGTACTCCTTCCGCAATTTCTTTACGGTGAGAAGGAGGCGCTCCATCGTGTAGTCGGGGGAGACATGCACCGCGGAGGAGAGGAAGAGCCCCTCGATATAGTTGCGGCGGTAGAAGTCCATCGTCAGCTCGCAAATTTCCTCGGGGGCCGCCGTGGCGCGGGGGACGTCCGCCGCCGAGCGGTTCACGCAGTATTTGCAGTCGAACACGCAGTCGTTGGAGAGGAGGACTTTGAGGAGGGAGATGCACCGCCCGTCGGGAGTGAAGGAGTGGCAGCACCCCGCGGGATAGCCGTTCCCGATGCCGCCCTCCGTATTCCGCCGCTTGCTCCCCGAGGAGGAACAGGAGACGTCGAATTTCGCACCCTCCGTGAGAATGCGCAGTCTTTCCGCCGCGATCATGCCCCCATTATAACACACGAACGAACGTTTGTCAAACGTTTGTTTGAAGTTTTTGAAATTTTTTTCTTGCAATGCGGGGGAGGGTATGGTATAATGATTTCACACAATTTTCACCGTACCGTTAAAGGATATTAAAGGTAGGGGATTAAAATAAGGTATCACCAAACGGAGGGCAAGGATATGCGCGTATTGATCGTGGACGACGAGGAAAAGATCCGCGCCGTTCTGAAAGAATATATCGAGTTCGAGGGCGGCACGGCGGACGAGGCGGCGGACGGCATGGAGGCCGTGAGGGCCTGCCGCGAGAAGGATTACGACGTCGTCTTGATGGACGTGATGATGCCCCGTCTCGACGGGTTCTCCGCCGTAAAGGAGATAAGAAAATTCAAGGATACCCCCGTCATCATGCTCTCGGCGAGGGGGGAGGAATACGACAAGCTCTTCGGCTTCGAGATCGGCTCGGACGACTATGTGACCAAGCCCTTCTCCCCCAAGGAAGTGATGGCGCGCATGCACGCCGTCGTCAAGCGTGCGCAGGGGGTGAGGGAGAAGAAGGAGAGGTACGAGTTCGGTGGGCTGTGCGTCGACAGGTCTGCGCGGCTCGTCACGGTGGACGGCGTCCGTGCCGAACTCACCCCCAAGGAATACGAGCTTCTCTTCTACTTTGTGGAGAATGAGGGGATCGCCCTCACCCGCGAACAGCTGTTAAGCAAGGTGTGGGGGTATGATTTTTACGGGGACGACCGCACGGTGGATACCCATGTGAAGATGCTCCGCGGCAACCTGAAGGAATACAGGAAGTATATCGTCACCTTGCGCGGGCTCGGGTATAAATTCGATTCCAAGGCGGAAGAGAACTGACGTGCGCGCAAAGAGCGTAAAAAAGGCCTCGGCGGGGAGAAGTCTCAACCTCGTGCTTTGGCTCGTCCTCTCCCTCTTCGCGGTCGCCGTCCTCGTGGTGTGCCTCGGCGTGCAGAACGCGCTCGCGGGGCGGCAATACAGCGAGGAGACGGCCCACCTTTTGCGGGAGACGGGGGAGCGGGCGGCGGAAATTTTGCGGGCGGAGACCGATGAGTCGGCCGCGGGCAGGCTCGTCTATGAGACGGCGGCGGAGGCGGGCGCCTCGGTGCGCGTCCTCTATCCCGACGGTGAGGGAGTGTTTTCCCCCTTCGGCGAGACGGAGCGGGATCCGCAGTTTGCCGCCTATCTCAACGGGCGGCTCTCCGACCGCGACAGCGACTTCTTCAAGACGGACGACGCCCTCTCTTTCGTCCTCCGCACGGAGTTTGCGGGGGAGGAGTGTTTTTTGTGCCTCTCCGCATCCTTCGCGCCGCTCGGAAGATACGCCGCCTCTTTGGGGTGGCTCTCGCTCGTGGCGGTGCTGCTTGCGGTGGTGCTTGCGTTTGCGGCGAGCGGGCTGCTCGCATTCTTCATCACAAAGCCAGTTACGGAGATCACCGAGCGGGCAAAGGAGCTTGCCCGCGGCAACTACGAACTCGACTTCAAACGTCCCTACTTCTGCCTCGAAGTGAACGAGCTTTCGGAGGCGCTCGCCCATGCGAGGGACGAGATCGCCAAGGCGGACAGGATGCAGAAAGAGCTTATCGCCAACGTCTCCCACGATTTCAAGACCCCGCTTACCATGATCAAGGCATACGCCTCCATGATCCTCGAGATCTCGGGGGACGATCCCGTAAAACGGGGGGAACACGCCCGCGTCATCGTGGAGGAGAGCGACCGTCTCGCCTCCCTCGTCGGGGACGTCCTCGAGCTTTCCCGCCTCCGCGCGGGGGGCAGGGAACTCAACAAAACGGTGTTCAACCTCTCGGAGGACGTCTACCGCGTCGCGGGCAGGTTCTCCTATCTCGAGGAGACGCAGGGCTACCGCATCGAGACGGAGGTCGAGAGCGATCTATACAGCTACACAGACCGTGAGGGGGTGGGGCAGGTCCTCTACAACCTCATCGGCAACGCCGTCAACTACACGGGGGAGGAGAAGCGGGTGCGGGTGCGCCTCTTCCGCAAGGAGGGGAAGCTCCGCTTCGAGGTCATCGACTTCGGGAAGGGGATCCCCCGAGAGGAACTCGATAGCATTTGGGAGCGGTATTACCGCTCGGAGGAGACCCACAAGCGCCCCGTGCAGGGCTCGGGGCTGGGGCTCTCCATCGTAAAGAGTATTCTGCTCGCACAGGAGTGCCCCTTCGGGGTCGTCTCCGAAGTGGGCAAAGGCAGCTGTTTCTGGGCGGAGTTCCCGCCCGCGGAGACGGAAAAGGAGGAGAAATGAAGAGATCGCTCATGCTTGCCGTTCCCCTTCTCGGTGCGCTCGTTCTCGGCGCGCCCGTCTCCGCATCCGCCGGTTCCTTCACGGAGGGGGCAAGAGGCTCGGCGCCCTTCTCCCGCGAGGAGGGGTGCCCCGTGGAGATCGAATCGGCGAGGATCGTCTTCTCCGTCCCCGCCTTTCCCGTGGAGGAGAGCGGAGAGAGCGGGGCGGGCGTCACCGCCTACTACACCTTCCGCAACCCCACAAAGGAGGAGAAGCGGGTGCGCGTTCTCTTCCCCGCGGGCGGCTACACGGCGGGCGCCGAAGAGCAGGCAATCGTCTCGGACGGGGAGGGTTCTCCCCTCGAATGCCGTCTCCGCCACACCTATTTCGGGATCGGGGCGGCGGCGGATGCCGTCTCGGAAGAGAGGAGGGAGGATGCCTTCTTTTCGGGGGGGACGGCCGTCAGCCACGTCTCGTATTCTTACAGCCCCCCCGCGGAGACGGAGCGCGCCTATTTGCGCCTCGCCCTCTCCTACAATCCCGCGAAGACGCGCATCGCCTTCGACGGTTCGCCCAAGGTTTCCGTCGAGGACGGGCGGGTGTGCGCGGTCTGGCAGACGGGCGCCCTTTCCCCGCACTTCGGGTATTACTCCTTCGGGGAGCCTGCGGAGGCGGAAGTCTCCGTCTCCCAAGACCGCACCCGCGCAGCCGTAAGCGCGGAGGGGGTGGAGAGCGCGGAGGAGACGGCCGTTCTCGGCGAATTTTTGGAGGAACGCCGCCCCGCGGGGATCGGCGCGGAGGATTGGTACAACGGGTTCGTGGACGCGATGAACTGCAAATATGCCCTCGGATTCGCCTTCCTCTCCCTCGACAGGTTCAACGAGATGAGTTTTCTCCGCTGGTGGGAATACGACCTCACCGTCCCCGCAGAGGGGAGGGCGGAGAACGTCGTCTCCCTGTCCCTTTATCCGACGGCGGACGAGGGCTTCGACGGCGCGGCGTACCGCTACGAATACCTCCTCTCGCCCGCACAGAGCTGGGCGAATGTGGGCGAACTCGAGGTGCAGATCGAGACGCCTTACTATATCTACGATAGCTCTCTCACCTTCGAAAAGGGGGAGGGGGGGTACACATTCCGCCGCGCGGGGCTTCCCCTCGGCGAACTCTCCTTTACCCTCGGGGAGAAGGAGAACCCCACCCGCGTGTTCACCTCCTTCTCTTTCCGCCGTCCGCTCACCGTTCTCCTCATCGTGCTTGCGATCGTGGCCGTGGGGCTTGCCGTGGCGATCGTCATCGTCGCGGTACACTATTCGAAAGTGAAGAAGCGCGCAAAGGAACGCGCCGCCCGCGGCTCCGCCACCGAAGGCAAACTCCCCCGCGAATAGGGGGGACCATTCGGTTTCCTTTAACCGCGTCATGTCGAGCGCAGTCGAGACATGGCGTGCGGGCGGGGCACCGTGGGATTTTTCCGCAAAACGCTTGCTTTTTGAAGTTGTGCATGCTATAATACCCTTGCCTGAACGGGAAGAGCGATCTGACCGCAAAGGAGGGAACAAGATGGTAGGCGTAATTTTTTGCGCTCTTTTTCCTCCTGCCGTTCGGGCGGGAGGTATTTTTATGGAAGAAAGGCGCATATCGGTGCTGTCCGTCGTCGCGCGCGACCGTGCGCAGGCGGAGAAACTCAACGGGTATCTCTCCGAATACGGGGAATACGTCGTCGGCAGAATGGGGATACCCTACCGCGAGAAAGGGGTGTTCGTCATCTGCGTCGTCCTCGATGCTCCGCCCTCCGCCGTCAATGCCCTCTCGGGCAAGATCGGGCAGCTCGAAGGGGTCGCGGCAAAAATATTATTCAACAAATAAAAGACCGTCATTTTCCTCAAAATAGGGGAATGGGGTCGAAAAATTTTCGGAGGCATATATGAAAAAGGCAATCAAAGGCATTCTGTGCGCCGCATCTTTGGGCGCGGCGCTTCTCGCCGCGGCATGCGGCGGGGAGACGGGCGAAACGACGTTCGAACTTGCGGGAAGTCTGCAAGAGCTGTACGGCGCGGGGGGCTATCCGCAGGCGGTGCTTGTCGTCAAAAACAGCGTTCTTCAAAGCGCGCCCGCGGCAGTCGGAAAGATGCTCTCCTACATGGAGGGCGCGGAGGCGTACCTCAAAAATGCGGAGCCCGCAACGGTCGTCTCCGATCTTCAGAAGGCGTACCCCGCCGATCTCACTCCCTCCTTCAATGCAAAGAATTTAAGCGCGCAGGTCATCGCGAACTGCTCGGTGAAATTCGAGGCGGCGCAGGCCGCGAAGGAGAGCGTAAAGAGCTACCTTGAAGAGATCGAATTCCCCGTCCCCGCCGACGCATTCTTCTATGCGGGCGAGAAGGTGGAGGGGACGGTCGAGGGCACGTACACGGTGTGCGCCCCCGACGGCGCGCCCGCTCTTTCCCTCGCCTCCGCCCTCGCGGACGGGGACGCGCACTTCGGGTATCAGATCGTGAAGGCGGACACTATCGCCGCGCAGGTGACCAATCAGGACGCGGCGAAGAACGCCGATTTCTGCATTCTGCCCTCCAATGCGGCGGCAAAGCAGCTCGGCACGGGGGAGAGCTACACGATGCTCGGCGTCGTCACCCACGGCAATCTCTACTTCATCCGTTCGAACACCTCCCTTCCCGAACTTACTGCGGAGAACCTCTCCGTTCTCGTCGGCAAGAAGGTGGGGGTCATCCAGCTCAACAACGTCCCCGGGCTCACCTTCAAGGCGGTGCTGGGTAAAGCGGGCGTCCCGTTCTCCGTCCTCAACTCGGAGGGGAAAGCGGAGAGCGGCAAAGTGAACCTCGTCGGCCTCGCCGATGCAACGGCCGTAGGTCCCGCGGGCGGGTGCGATTACTACCTCTGCCCCGAGCCTGCCGCCACCCTCAAGGTGAACACCTTCAAGGCACAGCAAAAGTAACGTGAAGAAAAATCTCCTCTTTTCGGCGCTCTCGCTCGTCCTCTTGGCGCTCGCGTGGGTCGCCGCCTATTTCATCGTGGGGAACGATTACATTCTCCCGTCCCTGTGGGATACCTTTCTTGCTATGGGGAAGGAGCTTGCAAGCGGCGTCTTCTGGCGGGGGTTCGCCCTTACCCTCCTCCGCGATCTCGGCGCATTCGTCCTCGCCTTCCTCTTGGGGGCGGGGCTGGCGGCGCTTGCCTCCCTTTCGGCAAAGGCGAGGGCGGCCTTCGCGCCCGTCGTCTCCGTTCTCCGCAGTGCGCCCACGATCGCCGTCATGCTCGTTCTCCTCGCATGGGCGGTGCGCTTTCCCGTTCTCTATTCTGTCTCGCCCCTCATCGTGGCCCTCCTCGTCCTCCTGCCCACCCTCTATGCGGCGATGCTCGCGAGTGTAGACGAGGTCCGCGGGGGCTACGGGGAACTCGCGGCGGCGTTCGGCGTAAGCGCCAAAAAGAGGCTCTTTTGCATGTATCTCCCGCTCGCGGCTCCCCCCGTTCTCGCGCAGTGCGGACCCATTCTCTCCCTCGGGCTGAAGATCACCGTCTCGGGGGAGGTGCTCGCGCGGACCTACCGCAGCGTCGGCGGTCTCATGCAGGACGCCCAGCTCTATTTCCGCATGGCGGACCTCTTCGCCCTCACCCTGCTCGTCGTCCTCATCGGGTTTATCCTCGAGGGGGCGGGGTACCTCGTCTACCGTGCCGCGGAGAAAAAATGTCGATGATCACAGCAAAGATCTGTAAAAAATACGGGGACAAAGTCGCCCTCAATGTAGACCTCTCCTTCCGCGAGGGGGAGATCGCCGCCGTCCTCGGGGAGAGCGGGGCGGGGAAGACCACCCTCCTTTCCGCCCTCGCGGGGCGCATCCCGTTCGAGGGGAAGACGGAGGGAGTGGGGAAGACGAGCTACCTCTTCCAAAACCCTCTCCTTCTTCCCAACCTCACGGCGGAGGGAAACTTAAAGTTCGTCCTCCCCGAGAGTGAGTGGGGGAGGATCCCTTCCATGCTCGGAAGGGTGGGGCTGAAAGGGCGGGAGAACGCCCGTCCGCGGGAGCTTTCGGGCGGGGAGAAACAGCGCGTCGCCATCGCCCGCGCCTTCCTCTTTCCCCACGATACCCTCCTCATGGACGAGCCCTTCTCCTCCCTCGATTTGGCCCTGAAGCGGAGCCTCATCGATCTCACCCTCGAGCTTTGGGGGAGCAGGCGGGAGACGGTGGTGTTCGTCACGCACGACGTACACGAGGCCGCCCTCCTCGCCCGCCGTGCGATTGTCATAAAAAAGGGTGAGGTCCTCGCCGATGAAAAAATAGAGGAGGAATATCCCCGCGATTTCCTCTCCCCGCAGCCCGCCGAGGAGCTTCTTATGCGGACCCTCATAGAATAGTAATCCTTATATTTTGTCATACGCGCGCCGCCGCGGGACGCGCGAGGACGGCTCTTTTTCGGGAAGAGCCGTCTTTTTTCGTATTTTTTCTGATTTTTTTCAAAAAAAATGCGTTGCAAGCGTTGACATTCTGTCATAATCATGGTACAATCGTGTCATAAGATTTTGTTACAGAACCATGACTTCGTCATATCCGCATCGCCCCGCGGGGCACCGGGAGGAGAAAATATGAAGGATAAAACGCTTGCAAACGGACTGCACCAGATCGTAAACGAGAAGCGTCCGAGGGCATTGAAACTCAAAAAAGGAGGGGTCGCGCTCGGCATCAAAAAGAGCCACCGCACGATGAAGGCCGTCGCCTCCATGCTCGCCGTGGGCATCACGGGCGTCGCGGGGCTTTCGGTCGCCAGCTCCTTTGTGGGCGCACCCAATTTCAACAACGTCGATACGGGCTACGGCTCCGTCTGCGAACAGGTGCAGGACGGGGAAGTCTTCACTTCGGAGACGGCTTCGGAGTACTCGGGCGTCGATATCTTCGCCCGCCTCAACTGGACCTTCCAACAGCAGACCAAGTGGTACGGCTACATGCACGGCATCGTGAATGCGGCGGGCATCGAGCAGGACGTCACCACCTACAAGCAGTATAACAACAACATGCTCATTTCCGTGGACCTCACGAAGAGCAGCCTCGTCAACGCGGCGCGGCAGTTCTGCTATCTCAAGGACGACGACCGCGTCATTTGGCGTGAAGCGGTGGACCGCAAGAAGCAGGACGGGCTGAACACCAAGTGGAAGGAGGGGGAGCCTTACGCCAATATCCCCATCGAGGGCCCCAACGGGTTCAAGGCGACGAGGGGCCTCCCCGCCTACGAGCTTTCCGTCTACGTCATCGAGGAGGACACCGTCCTCGATTCCCGCGTGGAGCATAACGAAGACGGCACGCACACCGTCTACTACACCCTGAACGCAAGGAATTGGGAGGAGACCGACCCCGAGACGGGCGTCACCACCGTGAAGGGCGCAACGGCGTACTATATCAACCAGATGATGTTCACGGGCGGGCTCAAGGATCCCCCCGAGTTCTCCTCGCTCGACGTCTCCTTTACCTTTACCGACGATTGGAAGGTACAGCATACCGACGTGGAGGAGCATTACTACGCGAAGGTGGGGCCTGTTGCAGCCCCCTGTTCCTCCGAGTCCCGCACGACCTTTGAATACGACACCTCCAAGGCGGAGTCCGATGCGTACGAGACCTATTTCAAGCAATACGCGAACGGCGAGATCATCGAGGAGAAGAAGGAAGTCACGCCGACCGATTGCCTCGCAACGGGGCTGGGCGGCATCATCTCCGAACCGACGACCCTCGCCCTCGACCTTGACGTGGGCGGGACGAAAGTAAGCGGCGTCTTCGATCTCGATCTCAACCTCGACCTCGGGAGCCTCTCGCTCGATGCCATAGACTTTTCGAAGATGTCCGTCCGTGCCGACCTCGGCACCCTCGGGCTGTGGTTGGACGGAGGCAAGGCGTACCTCAAATACGGCGAGGGGGTGAAGCTCTCCCTCGGTGTAAACGAGCTTTTGGACCTCTTTATAAAACCCGCACCCGCGGCACTTGGCGGCGCGGAGACGGAAGAGACCGACCTCCTCGGGCAGATTGCAGGGGGGGCGTTCGTCTATTCGGAAGAGGAGGGGACGGCCCGCCTCACCTCCGAGCTTACCCTCGGAGAAGTTAAGCTCGCCCTCGATTTCCGCTTCTATGTCGACAGCGACCTCAACGTCGCCCTCAACTACATTGCGGCCGACCTCGACCTCGAAGGGACGCCCGTTCACGCGGAGATCCGCTATGCGGAGGCGGAAGTTCCCGCTCTTTCCGCGGAGGAGAAAGGGGAGTTCGTCGAGAGCGTTCCCTATATCGAAAACCTCTATAAGCTCTTCACGGAGGAGGCCTTCCACGCCGATCTTTCCTATGCGAACGAGAAGCTCGGGCTCACCCTCGAGGGCGGGCTGGACCTTGCCGTCTCCTCCTTCGACCTCGGCGGCGTCACCGTACAGGGGACCCTTTCCCTCGGTTACGGCAGGGCGAAGAAGAGCGTCGGCATCATCTTTGCAAACGGCACCGCCTATCTCGACCTCGACGGCGTGAAAGTCTCGGCGAACGCGGAGGAGGCAATCGCCCTTGTCACTTCCTATCTCGCCCAACCCGCGGCGGAGGAGGAGAGCGGGCTTGACCTTGCCGCCCTTCTCAACACCGTTCTCTCGGAGGACTTCGCCTCCCTTCTCTCGGTCACGGAGGAGGATTCGGCGTTCAAACTCTCCGTGAGGGGCAGCGAACTTCTGGAGGCCTTGGGGCTTTCCTTCGACCTCGGAGACGTCTCCCTGTCCGTCAAGGGAGAGACGGTGACGGCGGAGGCGCTCGGGGCGAAGATCACCCTCTCGGGCGCAGCGCCCTTCACTCCCGAAACGGACGGCTATACCGATATCCTCTCCTTCGCGGGCACGGTGGCGGACCTTATTACGGGCAACTACCTCGAAGCGGACGTCCGCTATACGGCCGGGGCGCTCACCGTCTCGGGCAAAGTGTATCTCTCCGTCGATCCCCTCAAGGCGAAGGCGGAGCTCGTTCTCTCTTACGGGGCGGCGGAGAAGCCCGTCTCCGTTCTCTACACGGAAGACGTTCTCTTCCTCGATCTCGACGGCGTCAAGGTCTCCGCGAACGTCAAGGATGCGGTTGCCCTTGTCACAAGCTATATAGGAATGGGCGCACCCGCGCAAGCCTCGGAGGAACTTTCCCTCATCGAGAAACTTCTCTCCCTCCGCTTCGGCGACGTCATTCTCCTTGATAAGGAGGAAGACGCCCTGCACATTACCCTCAAGGGAACGCAGCTTCTCTCCGCGCTCGGGGTGGAGCTTGCCCTCGGCGATGTGGAGATCGAGGCGGGCGAAAAGCTCCTCGTCTCCGCGCTCGACGGGTCTCTCACCCTCTCCGTGGGGCAGGGTGCGGACTTCGTTGCGGACACGGCAAATTACCTCGATATCGTCCGCTATCTCGACGATATCCTCGGCCTCGTCACTTCCGAGAACCTCAAGGCGGAGGTAAGCTACGGTAAAGAAACCGACGCGCTCCGCGTTACGGGCACTCTCTCCGTTTCCCTCAAGGAACTTGCGGCGAAAGGGGAATTTACGATTTATTACGGCAAGGCAAGCAAGAAGATCGCGGTGCAATACCCCGTTGCAACCGAGGGCATGGGCATCGTCCTCCTCGAGGTCGACGGGCTGAAACTCGCCGTCGATTTGGATGGGGCGGTCGCCCTCATCAAGGAATTCCTTCCCGAACCCGCAACGGCGCAGGCGGAGAGCGAGGTCAACGAGACGCTCGAAAAGATTTTGTCCCTCCCGCTCTCGTCCCTCCTTTCGATCAGCGGCACGGACGACAAATTCTCCCTCGTCCTCGACGGTACGGCGCTCCTTACCGCCCTCGGCGTGGAAGACGTGGCCCTCGGCTCCGTCGAACTTTCGGTGGAGAGCGGGGCCCTCAACGTACACGCCCTCAACAGCCTTTCTGTTAAGGTGACGACGGGCGACGC
>CANRFW010000032.1 GCA_947630035.1 uncultured Clostridia bacterium
CCCTCTACGGCACCCCGCTCGAGAGCACGACGTATAAGTTCGCCAAGTGCCTCCAGAAGCGCTTCGGCATCATCCCGGGCGTGACGGACAAGAACTATATCACCAACAGCTACCACGTCCACGTCACCGAGCAGATCGATGCGTTCACCAAGCTCAAGTTCGAGAGCGAGTTCCAGCAGCTCTCCCCGGGCGGCGCGATCTCCTATGTGGAGGTTCCCAACATGCAGGACAACATTCCCGCCGTGCTTGCCGTGATGCAGTATATTTACGACAATATTATGTACGCGGAACTCAACACCAAGAGCGACTACTGCCAGGTGTGCGGCTACGACGGCGAGATCGCCATCGTCGAGGAGGACGGCAAACTCCTTTGGGAGTGCCCGCACTGCCACAACCGCGACCAGAGCAAGATGAACGTTGCCCGCCGCACCTGCGGCTATATCGGGACGCAGTATTGGAACCAGGGACGCACGCAGGAGATCAAGGACCGGGTATTGCACCTGTAATGCGCCGCGGCGGAGACCGCACACGAAACGCAATGAACATCGCCGAAATCAAGTATTACGACATCGCGAACGGAGAGGGAGTGAGAGTTTCCCTCTTCGTTTCGGGTTGTAGAAGACATTGCAAAGGGTGCTTCAATGAGGTCGCGTGGGACTTTTCCTACGGGAAGCCCTTTACAAATGAGACGGCGGAGAAGGTATTGTCCTTCGCCGAGCCTTACTATATCGCGGGGCTTTCCCTCCTCGGAGGGGATCCTTTCGAACCGGAGAACAGGGGGGCGCTTATCCCGTTCGTGCGGGAGTTCCGCCGCCGCTATCCCCAAAAGACGGTGTGGTGCTACACGGGCTACACCTATGAAAACGGCAACCTGCGCGAGCCGCAGGTGAAGAGCGGGGAGGCGGCAGAGCTGCTTTCCCTCATCGATATTCTCGTAGACGGGCCCTTCATGCTCGATTTGAAGGATATCCGTCTCAAATTCCGCGGTTCCTCCAACCAGCGCGTCCTCGATCTCAATGCCACGCGGAAGGCGGGGGAGCCTGTACTCTATCTGAAATAAACGGCGTTTGCCGGAATAAGAGAGGTATTATGAATAAGTTACAGTTGAGAAGATACGCAAAACTTCTTGCGAAGACGGGCGTTGCCGTCAAGAAAGGGCAGTGGGCCATCGTCGAGGCGGAACTCGACCAGCCCGAGTTCGTCGAAATGTGCGTGGAGGAGCTGTACCGCGCCGGGGCGGGGAAGGTCACCGTCGAGTGGTCGCACCGGCCCCTCGCCCTGCTTCACTATAAGTACGCGAAGGAGGAGGTCCTCTCCCGCTTTGCGAAGTGGGAACTCGAGAAGCTCGAGTACCGCAAAGAGGAACTTCCCGCGATGCTCTACCTCGAGTCCGCCGATCCCGACGGGCTGAAGGGGGTGGACCAGGAGAAGTTCACCGCCGTCCGCACGGCGCGCAGCAAGGTGACGAAGCCCTACAGCGACGCGATGGAAAACAAGTACCAGTGGTGCATCGCCGCCGTTCCCGGCAAGGCTTGGGCGAAGAAGGTCTTCCCCAACCTCATGGTGAATACGGCCGTCGAGAAACTTTGGGACTGCATCCTCGCCGCCTCCCGTGCCGACGGGCCCGACCCCGTGCGCGAGTGGGCGCGCCACAACGACGAGATCGCCAAGCGGTGCGATGCGCTCAACCGTCTCGGCCTCGTCTCCCTCGAGTATAAGTCCTCCAACGGGACGGACTTCAAGGTGGGGCTTCTTCCCGAGGCGCTCTTCCTCGGCGGCGGCGAAGAGGACCTCAAGGGGAGATATTTCAACCCGAACATCCCCAGCGAGGAGATCTTCACCTCGCCCAAGGCGGGGGACGCGGAGGGGATCGTCTACTCCGTCAAGCCGCTCTCCTATCAAGGGGAACTCATCGAGGACTTCTCCGTCCGTTTCGAGGGCGGCAAGGTCGTCGAAGTGCAGGCGAAGAAGAATGCGGAACTCCTCAAAAAGATGATCGCCATGGACGAAGGCGCCTCCATGCTCGGCGAGGTCGCCCTCATTGCGTACGATTCTCCCATCAACAACCAGGGCGTTCTCTACTACAACACCCTCTTCGACGAGAACGCAAGCTGCCACCTCGCCCTCGGCAGGGGGTTCACCAACTGCATCAAGGGGTACGACAGGTACACGAACGAGGAACTCCACAAGATGGGCATCAACGACAGCGTGATCCACGTCGACTTCATGATCGGCAGCAAGGATCTCGAGATCGTCGGCGTGACGAAGATGGGTTCCCGCGTGCAGATCTTCAAGAACGGGAATTGGGCGATCTGAATTCTCCGTAAACAGCATTGAGGCAAATATGATAAAAATCGATATCTTTTCGGGCTTTTTGGGCGCGGGCAAGACGACGCTCATCAAGAAGCTCATCAAGGAAGTTTACACGGGCGAGAAGGTCGTCCTCATCGAAAACGAGTTCGGCGAGATCGGCGTGGACGGGGGATTCCTCCGCGACGCGGGCATCGAGATTACCGAGATGAATTCGGGCTGTATCTGCTGCTCTCTCGTCGGCGATTTCTCCAAGGCGCTCAAAAAGGTTGCCGCGGAGTTCGCACCCGACCGCATCGTCATCGAGCCCTCGGGGGTCGGCAAGCTCTCCGACGTCATCAAGGCCGTGCAGCGCGCGGAGGTGGAGGGGAGCAAACTCAACGCCTTCTGCACCGTGGTCGACGCGAAAAAGTGCCGTCTGTACCTCAAAAACTTCGGCGAGTTCTTCCTCGACCAGGTGAAGAACGCGAGCTGCATCGTCCTCTCCCACACCTCCGATCCCGCAAAGACGGAGGAGGCGGTCGCCCTTCTGAAAGAGCAGACGGACGTGACGGTCGTCACGACCGACTGGTCGGAACTTTCGGGGCGGGAGATCCTCGCCGCCATCGAGAAGACGGACAGCTTGCAGGCGGAGCTTGCCCGTCTCGCGGAAGAGGCGCACGCCCACGGCGACGATGATGATGACGATGGCGATGACGACGAGTGCGACGATCCCGACTGCGAGTGCCACCATCACCATCACGATGACGATGATGACGATGACGACGAACACGAAGAGCATGAACCCCATCATCACTACCACCATCATCACCATGCGGACGAGGTCTTCTCGAGCTGGGGGACGGAGACCGCAAAGACGTTTACGGCCGAGGGCCTGCGCCATGCGCTTGAGCAACTCGAGAGCGGAGAGTACGGCGAGATCCTGCGCGCGAAGGGCATTGTAAAGGGGGAGGAGTGGATCTATTTCGACTACGTCCCCGGGGAAATCGATATCCGCACGGGTGCGCCCGCCGTCACGGGGCGGCTGTGCGTGATCGGCTGTAAACTCGACGAGGAGAAACTGAAAGCGCTGTTTTTGGGTTAAACTATGCAAGAAATTCCCGTTTACCTCTTTCTCGGGTTTCTCGATTCGGGGAAGACGAAATTCATACAGGAGACCTTTGAGGACGAGCGGTTCGACACGGGGGAGAAGACCCTGCTGCTCTACCTCGAGGAGGGGGAGGAATCGTACGATCCCTCCCGTTTTGCCGTAGAAAGGTTTGCAGTGGAGGGGCTTTCCGCGGAGGACCTCACCTCCGAAAAGCTCGAGGCGGTCTGCGAAAAGCACGAGGCCGACCGCGTTGTTCTGGAATACAACGGGATGCTTCCCCTGCAGGCGCTCTTCGACGGCATGCCCGAGAGCTGGGCGATCGCGCAGATCATGACCTTTTTCGACTCGCGCACCTTCCTCTCCTACAATGCGAACATGCGGCAGCTCGTCTTCGATAAGCTCCAATACGCCGAGATGGTCGTCTTCAACCGCTTCGATCCCGCCTACTCCAAGGAGGAATTCCATAAAATCGTGCGCGGCGCCTCACGCAGGGCGGGCATCGTCTATGAGTACCCGGGCGGCAAGGCGGAGTACGACGAGATCGTCGACCCGCCTCCCTACGATATGGACGCGAAGATTGTCGTCATAAAAGACGAGGATTTCGCCTATTTCTACCGCGATCTCATCGAGGACACCCAAAAATATATCGGAAAGGTCGTCCGTTTCAAGGGGCTTGCCGCCGTCGATTCCAAGATGAAAAAGGGGACGGTGGTCGTCGGGCGGCACGTGATGACCTGCTGTGAGGCTGATATCCGCTACTGCGGGCTTGTCTGCCTGCACGCCTCCAACCTCCCCTTCAAGACGCGCGATTGGGTGACGCTCACCGCCCGCGTCGATTTCGGCTATCACAAAATCTACGGACAGAAAGGCCCCATCCTCAAGGCCTCGGCGATCGACTACGATTCGCCGCCCGAACAGGAAGTTGCCACGTTCAATTAAGGAGCGCAATGAAAAGTCTCGTCATCTATTATTCGGTAGGGGGGAACACCCGCGCCGTTGCGGAGAAGATCGCAGACCGTCTCTCGGCGGATATTCTCGAGATCAAAACGGTGAAGAACTATCCCGACGATTACGACGTTCTCGTAAGCCTCGGCAAAAAGGAGGTGGAGAGCGGTTATCTTCCGCAGCTTCGGCCCGTCTCCGTCGACTATGAAAAGTACGAGTGCGTCGTGATCGGCACCCCCGTCTGGTGGTACACTTTCGCGCCCGCCGTGCATACCTTCCTCACGCAGAACGCGGAAGGGCTGAAGGGGAAGAAGGTCTATCCGTTCGCCACGAACGGCGGCTGGCTCGGCCACACCCCGAGCGACTTCCGCCGCGCCCTCAAGAAATGCACGGTGGGGCAGGTACTCAGCGTGAAGTTCGACGGCGATAAACAGATAACGCCCAACCTTGCAATCGACGATTGGATCGGAGAAATGGGGGAGTAAACCTCGTTTTTTCGCGGTTTGCATAGTACTATGTCAGACATAATAGATAAAAATCCCGCCGTCCCGCCCTTTTTGCGCGACTTGCTCGTTGCACAGTACGGGGAAGACTATGCGCGGATAGAGGCGGGGTACCGCGCGGAGCGCGCCGTAACCCTGCGCGTCAACCCGCTCAAAGCGGAGAGGGAGGAGGCGGAGCGTACCTTTGCGGAACTCGGCCTCGCCTTTTCCCGCGTGCCGTGGTATGAAGATGCCTATATCCTCCGTTCGGAGGGAGGGCTTCGCCGCACCGCGCTCTACGAACGGGGCGGCATCTATTTTCAGAGCCTTTCCTCCATGCTCCCGCCCCTCATTCTCGGTGCGCGCAAGGGGGAGGAGGTCCTCGACATGACGGCCGCCCCCGGGGGGAAGACGACGGAGATCGCCGCCCTCACGGGGAACGGCGCCTATCTCACCGCCTGCGAAAAGGACGGCATCCGCTTTCAGAGGCTCCGTTTCAATGCCGAACGGCAGGGGGCGCGGGTCAATCTTTTGGAGACGGACGCCCTCCGCCTCAACGATTTCCTCCGCTTCGACAAGATCCTCCTCGATGCGCCCTGCAGCGGGAGCGGCACTCTCTCCGCGGGGGAGGGGGTCATTTCCTTAAAACTCATCAAAAACTGCGCCCTCTTGCAGAAAAAGCTCTTAAAGAAGGCGGCGACCCTCCTCAAAAAGGGAGGGGAACTTGTCTATTCGACCTGTTCGCTCCTCCGCGAGGAGAACGGGGGAGCCATCGCGGCGCTTGCGGGTACGGGGCTTGAACCTCTTCCGCTCGAGCCCTTCCCCGAACTCCCGCTTCTTCCCTCATTGGCGGGTACCCTCGCCGTCTGTCCCGATGAAAATTACGAGGGTTTCTTCATTGCAAAGTTCAAAAAAATCAGATAAGGAGGCGAGTATGTACTTCGAAAAGGTGAAAAAGAACTTCGGCTTCGGCTGTATGCGGCTCCCCATGAAGCTCGGCAGGGTGGACGAAAAGCAGTTCTGCGAGATGGTCGACGCCTTCCTTGCCGCGGGATTCAACTACTTCGATACGGCGCACGGCTACCTCGGCGGCAAGAGCGAGACCGCCATCCGCGAATGTCTCGTGAAGCGTCATCCCCGCGAGAGCTACACCCTCACCGACAAGCTGACCGAGAACTACTTCCGCAGGGAGGAGGATATCCGCCCCTTCTTTCAAAAACAGCTCGCGGCGTGCGGGGTGGAGTATTTCGATTTTTACCTCATGCACGCGCAGAATGCGGGAAATTACGAAAAATACAGGGCGTGCCGCGCCTACGAAACGGCGTTCTCCCTCAAGGAGGAGGGGAAGGTACACCACGTCGGCATCTCCTTCCACGATACTCCCGAGACGCTCGACCGCATCCTCACCGACTATCCGCAGCTCGAGGTCGTCCAGCTGCAATTCAATTATGCGGATTACGAAAACCCCGGCGTGCAGTCCCGCCGCTGCTATGAGGTCTGCCGCAAGCACGGAAAGCCCGTCATCGTGATGGAACCCGTCAAGGGAGGCACGCTCGCCAATCTTCCCGAAAAGGCTGCGGAAGTCTTCAAAGAACTTGGCGGCGGCTCACCCGCGAGCTACGCCATCCGCTTTGCCGCGGGATTCGAGGGGATCTTCATGGTGCTTTCGGGCATGAGTACGCGGGAGCAGATGGCGGACAACCTCTCCTTCATGGGAGACTTCCGTCCCCTCGACGAGAGGGAACGTGCCGCCGTCGGGCGGGTGCGCGCCATTCTCTGCGAGCAGGAGTTCATCCCCTGCACCGCCTGCCGCTACTGCACGGACGGCTGTCCCAAAAAGATCTCCATCCCCGATCTCTTCTCCTGCATGAACCAAAAGAAGAGGTATAAGGATTGGAACAGCGACGTGTATTACTCCAACTTTACGCAAGGGGGGAGGGGAAAGGCGTCCGACTGCATTGCCTGCGGGCAGTGCGAAAGGGCTTGCCCCCAACACCTCAAAATCAGGGAACTGCTCCGCGAAGTGGCGAAGCAATTCGAATAGGAGGAATTTATGGAAAGAACTTTGGTCTGCAAAACCCGGAAGACGAAGGCGTTCGCCGCCCTTCTCGCCGTCGTCTCGTCCGTTCTCCTTCCGCAGCTCTTCCACGGGCTCGGCATTCTCTCGGGGCTCGGCAGCGCCCTCGGCGAGACGTTTTTACCCATGCACATTGCGATCTTCCTCGTCGGCTTCTTCGCGGGAGCGTGGGCGGGGCTTGCCTCGGGGGTCCTCGCGCCCCTCGTGAGTTTTGCGCTTACGGCGGCGTGGACGCCCATGCCCGCCGCGGCAATGCTCCCCTTCATGATGATCGAACTCGGCGTATACGGCCTTACGACGGGACTTCTTGCCCATACCCGCCTCCCCGCCTTCCTCTCTCTGCTTCTTGCACAGCTTGCGGGACGGGCCGTCCGTGCGCTCGCCATCGTCCTCGGATCGCTGATGGGTTCCGCCCTTCCCGTCTCCGTCATTTGGACGAGCCTTCTCACGGGCCTCCCCGGGCTTGTCCTCCAATGGGTCCTCATCCCTCTCATCGTCTTCTACGCGGAGAAACGCCGTGGATGACGCCGTTCGCGCCCGCGCCCTTTTGCGCGAGGGGAATACCCTTGCCCTCGTAAAGGGGGAAGAGGTGAAAACAAGTATCCGCGGGGGGATCGCGCCCCTCCTCGAACTCGTCGAATCGGGCTGCTCCTTTACGGGTTACGCCGCGGCGGACAAGATTGTCGGCAAGGCGGCCGCCATGCTCTATATCCTCCTCGGGGTCGGAAGCGTCTACGCGGAGGTCGCGTCCGAATCCGCCAAAGCGCTCTTGGAGGAGAGGGGAGTGGCGTTCTCCTGCGGGCAGCTCGCCCCCGCGATCGTAAACCGCAAGGGGGACGGGCTTTGTCCCATGGAAAAGACCGTGCTGTCCCTCACGTCCCCCGAAGAGGCGCCCCGCCTTTTGAGGGAAACGCTCGAACGGCTCCGCACCGCCTCCGCCGCGGAAACGCATGCGGAAAAGAAGCGGTGCAATTTCGGGTTCGGGGCGGAACGCCTTTCCTCAAAGTCCGTACTCTACCACGATACGCGGTGGTGCAAGCCCGAACACCGCGACGGCGAACTCTTCGCCATGCTCGTTCTGGAGGGCATGCAGGCGGGGGTCAGCTGGAACCTGATCCTCGAAAAGGAGGAGAATTTCCGCCGCGCATTCGACGGGTTCGACCCGCAGACCGTTGCTCTCTACGGCGAGGAAAAGGTTGCGGAACTTTTGCAGAATAAGGGCATCATCCGCAACCGCAGCAAGATAAGGGCTGCGATCTCGAATGCGCAGGCCTTTCTGAAAGTAAAGGAGGAGTTCGGCAGTTTCGATGCGTTCATCTGGAGCTTTACAGAGGGGAAGCCCGTCGACCACCGCCTCGCGGATGCGAAGGATATGCCCGCAAAAGACGGCCTCTCCGAGAGGATAAGCGCCGAACTCAAAAAAAGGGGGTTCAAGTTCGTCGGCCCCGTCATCGTCTACTCCTATTTGCAGGGTATCGGCGTCATCAACGACCACACGGTGGATTGCGATTTCAGGTAAGAAAGAAGCGGTTTGACATTCCGTCAAACCGCATTTTGCATACATGGGGTCGGTTTTTTCGCAAAACTTCAGTCGAAGAGGGAGAGCTGGTTGCCGTTGTTTTTGAGGAAACTCGTCTGCACGCCCTTCATGATACGGTCCTCCGCATAGGGCCTTCCGATGAGGAGCGGGGAGGCGGGATCGTGCATGGCGCGGTTGATACGCACCCGCTCGGCGCTCGTGTTGGCGTAACAATATTTACAGCCGTTGGGACAGGAATCGTAGGCGCCGATATCCCGCATCGGCACACAGGCACAGCCCATGCGGTTGCCCGAGTGGCGGATCTCGCGGAACTTGCATCCGTTCGCATCTCCGAGATCGGAGAGGGTGACGCAGCCCTTGCGGAGGATGCCGAACTCGGAGTAGTCCGCCTCGTCCGCACAGGTCTGAAGGGGGATGCCGCAGGCCGCCGCGATCTCGCCCAGCCCCTTTGCGAGGGCACACTTGCCCGCCCTGTCGAGGGGGATGATCTCGGGCATGTTCGATTGCAGTTTCGCATACATGTCCACAAAACTGAATATGCACCCCCGCACCTTGCCGCGAAGGAAGCGGGCGATCCGCCCGAACGTTTTGAAGTGGACCTCGGGCGTGTACGTTGCGGTGAGGAGGACGGGGTCGTACCGCCACACCACGCGGTTTGCCCCCGCGAGAGAGGAGAGGCGGAGGAGGGTATCGATGCTCTCGCCGATCGACGGAACGTTCGGCTCCACGTCTTTGCCGTAAGCCGTGATCGTGTAGTGGAAACAGGTGCGGAAGTCGCGCACGAGCTTTGGGACATAAGGGAGGAGCGGGGCGTAATTTTTGGAGCAGAAGACGATCGCATCCACCGCGGAGGGGCGCAGGTCGTATTGCGTGATGCGGTTGGGAAAGATGGGGTTGCGCGCATAGACGGTCTGCTCGCGGAAGCGGTTCATCAGCCAATCCGTGTAGTATTGAACGACGTCCGTCCGCGCGCTTACGGAGAGGATCATCAGCCGCCTCCTTTGCGGATCGTTTCGGATTTGCCTGTATTATACAGGAAAATCCCCGAAAAAACAAGGGATTTCAGAATATAATAAGGTATTTACGGCGAATTGACATACTTCATGCAGCCGTTATTACAAAAAAATCGGAGCTTCATGGCTCCGATTTTTTTGCCTTTTTATGCCGTTTAGTACATGCCGTCCATGCCGCCCGCCGCCTGCGGGTGCGGGCGGAGTGGGGTATCCTTTACGACCGCAGAGAGGCGTGATACTCGGAAGGGGCAACGCCCGTCACCTTGCGGAAGAACACCTGAAATTGGTTGTAGTCCTCATAGCCGCACCGCGCCGCGATCTCCGCGAGGGGGAAGTCGCTGTTCTCGAGAAGATACTTCGCCTCGTCGATGCGGCGCTTCAGAATGTATTGTTTCGGAGAAAGTCCCGTCTTGGAGTGGAAGAGCTTGCGGAACTGCGAGAGGGAGTAGTTCGCCATGGAGGCGAGGCTCTCCACGCTGATATGGGTCGTATAGTACTCGTCGATGAACTGCAAAATATACTTGAGGTCGTTTTCCTTGGGGGCCTGATTGCTTTGCCGCACGATCTCGATCAAGATGAGGGAGACGAGGTGGTCGAGCGCCGATTCGTAATAGGCGGAGCGGTGGGCGTATTCGGACTGCAAATTTTTGAGGAGGCGGTAGACGACAAGCCCGTCGTCGGGGTAGACTCCCATCGAGAGGGCGGGGGCGAGCTGCTCGTCGGGCAAAAATCCGAAGGAGATGACGTTCTGCGATACCTGCTCCGAACCTGCGGGGAGGGGAACAATGTGTTCGTCGTGTACGATCCGAGGCGCATAGAGAATGAGGCTGTTGGGAGAAAACTCGAGCTTCTCCTCGTACTTTTCCGTCTTCAGATAGCGGATAAAGCGGTTGCCGATGTTGTCGTCGTTCTTTCCGTAGAGACAGGTATATCCCGAGGAATTCATGTAGTATACAAGTTCCCAACAGCTGTGTACATGGGGGCGCACGGAGTGCCCGTTTGCGGGGTATGCATCATGTTGAAAAAACACGAGACTTGACATGGCGATCCTTACCTCTTGCCCGTATTATGGCACATTTTGATTGATTTGTAAAGTATTTGATAAGGATTTACAAATATTTTTTTAATCAAATCGGCGTTTTTCGATAGTAATGCAACATTTTTACACTTGCGAAACGTTTGCGGGCGGGTATAATGAAATTGCAAATGGGCGGAAAAGGAGAAAATCGAGAATGTTAAAGCTGAATTTGTCGGAAAATTACCTGCCCGACCGCGCATGTATTGAAAAAAGATGCGCGCCCGGAGAGCGGTTCGACGCCTTCTTCCTCGACGGTCCCGGGTGTATCCGACACTTCTGGATCAGCCCCGGGCTTAAGCAGGAGGGCGGGAGGAATATTCTTCTGCGTATTTATTTCGACGGCGAAGAGACCCCGAGCGTCTTTGCGCCGCTTTCCGATTTTTTCGGCGTCATGCACGGCGCGCAGTGGTACCCCGTCAACACACCCTATATCTCCGTACAGGAGAAGGTGGGCTATAACTGCTATTTCCCCATGCCCTTTGCAAAGAGCGCGCGCATCGAGCTTGAGATTGGGGAGGAACCCGCGTTTCTCTGTTCGATGGTCGATTGGCACCGCTATACGGAGCCTCTTGCCGAGCCGCTCCGCTTCCGCGCCCGTTGGCGGCACGAGAACCCTGCCGAGAGTTACGGCGGGGAGTATCTCATGCTCGACGCGTCGGGAAGAGGGGAGCTGCTCGGCTTCTTTTATGGCGTGAGGCTTCTTGATGACGAGGACCGTTGGAGCCATGGCGGTTCCGAAAATATCTATCTCGACGGCGAAGAATTGCCCGCCTATATCCGCGGCGTGGGCGGGGAGGACAGCTTCGGCACCGCTTTCGGCGGAGCCATCCATTCCCCCGAAACGCGGCTTTGGTGCGGCATGCCCTATTACGTGCATGAGGACGTGGGGCAGGCGCGTCCCGCCCAGCGGGTCGTCGGCTACCGTTTCTACGGAGAGGACAGCATCCCCTTCCGCAAATCGGTCCATATGCGCTTCGGGTGCATGAAGAACGACATTTGTTCCACCGTCTATTGGTACAGCGACGGGGGAGTGCGGGAGTTCTTCCGCATGCCGCCCGTCGCCGAGCTGCGCACGGGGACCCGCTGCGGGCGGGAAGAGCATGCGCTGCCCCTTCCCGTGAGCGGAGAGTGGAGGGTGTTCGGCCCCGTCCCCGCGGCGGAGGGCATAGACCCCATAGCTTTTTTGAAGAAACTTCCCCGTGAAGGCGAAAGTCTCCCCCTGCATACGGGCGGGGTGTACGGCGCCGATGCGCGCACCGGGGCGGTGTGGCTTCCCGCAAAGAGCGTGCATCACTTCCTCGATTTCCGTTGGTACTTCCGCATACACAAGAGGGGAGTTTCGCCCACAGAGGAGGGATTTGCCGTTGCCTCGGCAGAGCTTTTCGCGGAAAAGGAAGTGCGGGCAACCGTGCGCATGACGTACGACGACGGGGCGTATCTCTCGGTCGGCGGCAAAATCACGGCGCTTCCCGCGCACCGTGCCTTCCGCACGGAGGAGGTCACGGTCACCCTCAAAAAGGGGAGAAACAAGATCGCCGTCGCCCTCACCAACACGGTGGGGAGCAATCACGGCGGCTGGTGCTTTGCTTTCACGGTACGGGATGAGGACGGCAAGGAGCATCTTCCGTCACCGTCTTGTCCGGAAGAGGAAACGAAGGAGGAAAGGAATGCTTAAAGCGAAACGAATCTGGGCGGTCACCGTAGCCTTTGCCGCCCTGCTTTTTGGAGGGATCATGATGCAGAATTTCACTTCGGCAGCTGCGGCTTCCAATGAGGACAACCCCCTCTATCAGCCCGCGAAGGCGTTTGTGGACGAAGAGGGGATCGCGGGCGTCCTCGAGCGGAACGGCCGCACATGGCAGGGCGGTGCGCCCGGGATCGCAAGAACGAAGGGCGGGCGGCTCTTTGCCTGCCTCTTCTCGGGCGGGATCAACGAGCCTCAGCCCCAGAACTATGCCATCTATCAGGTGAGTGACGACGACGGGGAGACGTGGATCGATCCCTTCTTCGTCGTGGAGCATCCCCATGAAGGGACCCGCTGCACCGACCCGAGCGTGCAGGTAGACTCCCTCGGCAGACTTTGGCTGTGCTGGAACCAGCAGTACCCGATGACGGGTTCCACCCAATACGGGTGGTGGGTGATCCGTATCGACGATCCCGACGTCCCTCTCGACGAACTCCGTGAGAAGATCGCCTCGACCCCGCCCGTCCGCCTCACCGACGGCGTGCGCATCAATAAATTCGTCGAATGCACCAACGGGGAGTGGATACAGGCGACGGCCGTCAACGGCGGCACCGCCATCCGCTTCTATGTCTCCACCGACAAAGGGGAGACGTGGCAGCACCGCGGCTGGTGCAACGGAGAGGGGACGTGGGTCGGAGAGCCCTGCGTTGCCGAAATGGACGGCGGGAGGCTCTGGCTTCTCACCCGCTACGGGTTCCGCACGACGGCACTCATGGACGGCGGCGTGGGGGAGGCGTTCTCGGATGACGGCGGCGCGCACTGGACGACGATGGAGTCCTCCCTCGAACCGCCCCTCCGCGGCGTGTGTTCCCGCCTCTATCTCGGGCGGCTGAAGTCGGGCGCCTACCTCTTCGTCACGAACGATTCCCCCGATATGCGTCGCAACCTCACGGCCTATCTTTCCCTCGACGGGGAGACGTGGCCCTACTCCCTCCTCCTCGATGGCCGCGACGGCGCGGACGGCGGCTACATGAGCGGCCCCGCCTATCCCGATGTCGAGCAGGCCCCGGACGGCAAGATCTACTGCGCATACGACTTCGGGCGGTACAACGAGAAGGAGATGCGCATGGCGGTCTTCACCGAGGAAGACATAAAGGCGGGAGCATTCGTCTCGGACGTCGCCCGCCAAATGGTCCCCATTACCAAAGTCGGCCCCTACGCCGATATCCTTTCCGTTACGACAAAGCTCCCCGAAACATTGAATCTCAAGGCGGGGAACTCCCCCTCCGAGGCGCTTGAAAAGCTGCCTTCCGAGGTAAGCGTGGTCGACGAGACGGGAGCGACCCGCGCGCTTACGGGAAATTGGAGCGTAAAGAACTATGTGCCGAATACGGCGGGCGAGTACGACGTCGTCTTCACCATCAAGGAAGCGGACAGCGGCAAGCCCCTGCAGGATACCTATTCTCTTTTGAAAGTCACCCTCATCGTAGGAGGGAACGGGCTGTCCGGCGGGGCGATCGCAGGCATCGCCGCCGCGGGCGGAGCCGTCGTTTTGGGCGGCGCGGCGGCGGGGATCGCGATCCCCATGGCAAAGAAAAAGAAGAGGGGGAGTAAGGTATGAAGCAAAAGGCGGGAACGAAAAAGAAAAAACCGTTCACCCGCCGGGATGCGGCGCTCCTCTCGATGGTGTCGATCAGTGTGATCTTCCTCGCCCTGTTCGCCTACCTCCCGATGTTCGGCATCGTTCTCGCATTCAAGGACGGGGACTACAAACTGAACATTCTCGACGCGATCCTCGATGCGCCGTGGGTGGGCTTCGATAACTTCGGAAGTTTCCTGCGCGATCCCAACTTCCTGCGGGTGATCCGCAACACCGTATGCCTCAATCTTCTGATGCTCGCGATCGACTTCCCCATGCCCATCATCTTCGCCCTTCTCCTCAACGAAGTGCGCATAAAGCCCTTCCGCAAATCGGTGCAGACGATCGCAAACCTGCCGCACTTCATCTCATGGATCATCTTCGGCGGGATCGTCATCGCCCTCACCGACCAGAGTACGGGCATCATGAATCCCATCCTCGAGGCATTCGGGCTGTCGTCCAAGGAGAACCCCGTCAACCTGATGGACGCCCAATACTTTTGGGTCGTCATCATCCTGACGTCCATCGTCAAGAACACGGGGTGGGGGAGCATCGTGTATCTCGCGGCGATCTCCTCTGTGGACACCACCCTCTACGAGGCGGCGACCATCGACGGCGCGACCCGTCTCCAGAAGGCGTGGTACGTCACCCTGCCGAGCATCGCGCCCACGATCACCGTCTTCTTCCTCCTCAACGTAAGCCGTCTTCTCTCCAACTCTTTCGACCAGTTCTACGCCATGCAGAACGTGAACAATCTCGAAATGAGTGAAGTCATCGCGACCTATTCTTATAAGATGGGCATCTCGCAGAGGCGGTACTCCTACACGGCAGCGTTAAGTTTCTTCAACTCCATCATCTCGGTCGTTCTCCTTTTGAGTGCGAACTTCATCAGCAAAAAACTGACGGACAGGGGGATATTCGGATGACAACGGATGAAAGGGCAAGGACGCCCGAAATGCCCCTTGCGAGGGAGGCGGATCCCAAAACGGAGAAGCCGAAGAAGGAAAAACTGCACAAGATGCACCGCGTCGGCGGGTGGGATATCGTCATCATGATCGTCTTGGCGGTGTTCGCCCTGCTTACCCTCTACCCGTTCTGGTACGTCATCATCGGCTCTTTCAACGAGGGGCAGGATTACGCTTTCGGTTCGGTGTGGATCATCCCGCGCGTCTTCACGCTCGGCAACTATGTCGTCGTCGTAAAGGACCAGAGGCTGTGGTATTCGCTGCGCAACACCGTCATCATCACGGCGCTCGTCACCCTGCTTTCCCTCACCTTTACCTCCCTCGTCGCCTATGCGATGAGCCGCAGGGAACTCCGCTTCAAGAAGTTCTTTCAGGTCTTCAACCTGTTTACGATGTTCTTCGGCGGAGGGCTGATCCCGTATTTCCTCGTCATCGTCATGTTGGGGCTGTACAACAACTTCCTCGTCTACATTGTCCCGTCCTGCTACTCGGTCTATAACATGATCGTCATATCGAGCTTTTTCAGGGGGATCCCCGAGGAACTGCGGGAGAGCATGTTGCTCGACGGTGCGGGGGAGTACCGCATCTGGTTTACGATCTATCTTCCGCTCTCGACGCCCGTTCTCGCCACGGTGGGGCTGTGGGTGGCGACGGGCGCATGGAACAGCTACTTTACCACGATGATGTACACGATGGGGCAGAAGGAGCTTATGACCCTCCAATTCTTCCTCATGAAACTCATCAAGGAAGCAAACATTTCGACTTCGGACGTCTCGGGAGACCTACTGAACCAAATCACCCCGCAAACGGTCTCCTTTGCCGCAATGGTGCTGGCGTCCATCCCGATCGTTATGGTGTACCCCTTCATCCAGAAGTATTTCTCGAAGGGCATCATGATCGGCGCTCTCAAAGGATAAAAGGAGGAAAATATATGAAAAGATTCGCAAAAAGTTTGGTCGGCGTCGTCGCCTGCGCTGCCTTCCTGCTTGCAGGGTGCGGCGAACGCGGGGGACCGGGCGGTGAGATCCAATACCCCGATTTCCCGCGCGCGAACGCCGAAACGGACAGCTGGCTGCAGCGGGACGAATCGGACGGCATCACCGATATCAACTGGTTCGTCGAAGGGGTCGGTTGGAGGTCGGATATGCTTTCGGGCAATTCGTGGGTCGCGCGGCGCATCCGCGAGAAGACGGGGGTGAACGTCAACTTCCTCTCGCCTCTCGATACGACGGGCTCCCAGCTGAACGCTCTCATCGCCTCCGATAAGCTGCCGGACGTCGTGACCGTCAACTGCTCGTCCCTCGTCCAGCGCCAGCTCTCGGAGGAGGGGTATCTCTATCCCATACAGGGGCTTGCGGAGCGTTGGGCGCCCAGCCTCCTGCCCCGCATCGACGAGGAGATCTGCGACTACTTCGCAGCGTCGGACGGCTATCTCTACGGCCTTCCCAACAATTTCTACACCCATGCCGATCTCGATGCCTATTGGAAGCAAGGCGGGCTTATCAACTGCAACGGCGGCCTCGTCGTGCGGAAGGACTACCTCGAATGGTACTTGAACGACGCCGTCGAACAGGGGACTTACAATGAGTATATCGGCAAGAAGCTCGGCGACTACACCATCCCCGATGCCCGCGCGGCGGCGGAGTACGGCGTGACCCTCGCCTCCAACTTCCTCGATATGTGCAAGGCGGTAAAGGCGCACTTCGAGATCCCGAACAGCGAGCAGACCATCATGCTCTCCCCTTGGGAGCCGACGCAGGTCTCGACGGGCAGCCGCGGCATCCGTTGGCTGTATGAGTACTTCAACGTGAAGTTCGAGACGGCGGAGGGGGATTTCTCCAACCGCTTCAAGGATCCCCGCCTCAAGGAACTCACCGATTGGCTCAACCGCGCCTACCGCGAGAATATCATCACCAACCTCGGGTTGCAGAGTTCGCAGGTGAACACCGCCCTCCGTTCGGGGAAAGCCTTCTGCTTCATCGGCTCCACGCAGGACTACACGAGTTCGTTCGCGCGCTGGAACTTCGATCATCCCTCCTCGGAGTATGTGCCCGTCATCATCACGAACGACGAAGGGGAGACCCCGCAGATCTCCTCCCTCGCGGGTCCCGGGTACCGCTTCAGCATGATCACCCGCAACTGCAAGCGCCCCGACAAGGTCATCAAACTCTTCGATTACCTTTGGAGCGATGAGGGCCAGCGGCTCGTGTGGTACGGGTACGAGGGCAGCGGGGCAAGCGACCAGAACGCCACCTACTACGAGACGCAGGCGCCCAACGAGACCTATAAATACGGGCAGATCGCCTACACCGATTGGTTCGCGGCGAAGCTCGGCACGGGCGAGAGTACGGCAGACGTCCTCGGCGCAGGCAGTATGAACCTGCTCGCGAGCCGCATGTATTCGCACATGGTACACGAGCGCGGGGCGTACCTCCCCAACTATTTGTACTATATCGAGTACAACCTGAAAGCCGCCATCCACAAGTGGACGTATACCTCCGTCTACCAGATCTACCACGACGACTTCGGTTACAGCCTCTTCAACACGTCCGACAAGCAATACAACAAGTACGTCACGCGGCAGACGCAGATCAACGATTTGTGGTTCAACGACTATCTCATCCGCGTGATCAAGGCGGGCAGCGAGGCGGCCTCGACGCGTCTGTTCAACGAGGCGGTGGGCTATGTGGACCAATACGGCTATCAGGAGCTTTATAATTGGCTGAACACGGAATACCACGCGAGGAAGGAGAAGTATGATATGGACTTCGTCCACCCGAGCAACCGCGCCGATTCGGGCTACGCCGATCTCTATGTAACGTCCATCTTCGGCGATCCCTCTGCGCGCAAAGAGATCCCGGCGGGGATCACCTATCCCGCATGATCCCGAGAAGTTATGCGAATTATGAGAAATATTACGAGACTTATCATCGACACCGACATAGGCGACGACATCGATGACGCTTACGCCTTGGCTCTTTGCCTGAAATCTCCCGAAACGGAGGTTCTCGGCGTGACCACCGTCTACCGCAACTGCGAGCAGAGGGCGAAGATCGCGCGCGCCGTTCTGAACCGCCACGGCAGATACGATATCGGCGTCTATCCCGGCGAGGACTACCCCGAGGCGGAGCCCATCCGCTACTTCGAGTATGAGAGCAAGATGGAGGACGGGCGGCCCGTCATCTCCCACTACGACGAGCGGATGATGGGCAAGGGCTACGGGGGCGGCGAGCCTGCGGACAGATTCCTGCTCCGCACCCTGCGGGAAGACGCGGGGGAGGTAAGCGTCCTCGCGATCGGCCCCCTCACCAATCTTGCGAAGGCATTGAAGGAGGACCCGCTCGGGTTCCGCTGCATG
>CANRFW010000033.1 GCA_947630035.1 uncultured Clostridia bacterium
CTCAAGGAGTTTGCCTACGAGACGGAGGGGATGGAGAACGGCAGCATGGAATTCGACGAGCGGGACTACCGCCCCCTCTTCCGCCTGAAGATCGGCGCGCCCGGCTCCTCCAACGCCCTCGCCATCTGCACCCGCCTCGGGCTTCCCGCCGAAACGGTGGAGGAGGCGCGGGGGTACCTCTCGGAGGGGGCGCGGTCCTTTGAACGGACGGTGCGCGCCGCCGAGGAGAGCAGGGTACGCGCCGAGGAGATACGCCTCCGCGCGGAGGAAGCGGAGCGGGAGTGGAAGGAGCGGATGCTCGTCCTCGAAAAGGAGGAGGAAAAACTCCGCAAAGAGAAGGAGAAGCTCTTTTCTTCCGCCAAGGCGGAGGCGCGGCGGATCGTAAACGAGCGCACCGCACGGGCGGAGGAGATCCTCTCCGGGATCGAGGAAATTTTCAGGAAGGAGACTTTGACGGAGGCGGACCTCATCAAGGCCCGCACCCTCCGCAACCGCATGGGGGAGGCGGAGGAGGGGGGGGAGCCTGTGCGCGCCGTCCCCGCCGACCCCGCCCGCCTCAAAGCGGGGGACAGGGTCCTCGTCGGGAGCATGAACGCGGAGGGGAGCGTCCTCTCCGTCAAGCGGGAAAAGGGCACGGCGGAGGTGCAGATCGGCTCTCTGCGCGTGCAGAGCAAGCTCTCCGACCTCTTTCTCGCAACCGCGCCCCGCGAGGAAAAGCGGGTGAAGGAGAAGCGGGATCTCGCGGAACATTCCTCCTACCGCCCCGAGGTGAACCTTCTGGGTCTCACGGTGGCGGAGGCCCTCCCCGAGGTGGAAGCCCTTTTAGACGGAGCCGTTCTTGCGGGGGCCGCGGAGGCCCGCATCGTCCACGGCATGGGCACGGGAAAACTGCGCGCCGCCATCCACGCGTACCTCAAAAAGCACCCCCATGTCGCAAGTTTCCGCCTCGGACGGTACGGCGAGGGGGAGAGCGGGGTCACCGTCGTCACTCTCAAATAGCATAAATTTTCCGCCGCCTCAATACAATGGGATAGAAAAGTCCCGGTTGAGGTAAACTGCTTGAAAAGAACGGTTGCCGCACTCACAAACGGCATTCTCGCGCTCGTACTCGTCCTCGTCGGAGCGGTCTGTTTTGCACCCTCCGCGGGGGAGGTGGCGAGCGTGAACGACAGGGTCATCTACCGAGGGAGTTCGGCGGACGGCGTCTCCCTCATGTTCAACGTGTATTGGGGGACGGAGGAGGTCTACGGCATCCTCGGCGTCCTCGACGACTACGGCGCAAAGGCGACCTTCTTCCTCGGCGGAAGCTGGGCGGACGACAACGCCGAATGCGTGGAGGAGATCGCGGCGCGCGGGCACGAGATCGGCTCGCACGGCTATTTCCACCGCGACCACGAAAAACTCGGCTATGAGGATAACCTCAAGGAGATCGGCAACAGCGTCCGCTTCCTCAATCTCATAGGGAGGGTGCAGGTCTCCCTCTTCGCTCCCCCCTCGGGGGCGTACAATGAGGACACCGTAAGGGCGGCGGAGACGCTGGGGCTTCGCACCGTAATGTGGAGCCGCGACACCGTCGACTGGCGGGATAAGGACGAAGCCGTCTGCTTTGCCCGCGCAACGGAGGGGGTGGGCGGCGGCGACCTCGTTCTCATGCATCCCATGGAACATACCCTCGCGGCGCTGCCCGGGATCCTCGCCCGCTATGCGGCTTGCGGGCTTCGGGCGATCACCGTGGGGGAAAATATCGGATAACATACGGAGAAACAAATGGTACACACTTTCACACTCGAAAACGGCGTGCGGGGGATCGTCAAGCGGATGGAGGGGCTTCTCTCCGTCACGATGGGGGTACTCGTCGGGACGGGCTCCGCCTTTGAGAGCGACGCGGAGGACGGGCTTTCCCACTTCATCGAACATGTGCAGTTCAAGGGGACGACAAAGCACGATTCCTTCGGGCTTGCGGATGCCTTCGACGCAATCGGCGCGCAGGTCAACGCCTTCACGGGCAAGGACCTCACCTGCTACTATGCCAAGGCGACGAGCGACCACGCCGCCGAAGCGTTCGCCCTCCTTGCCGAACTGTTCCTCGATTCTACCTTCCCCGAAGAGGAACTCGAAAAGGAGAAGGGGGTGATCGTCGAGGAGATCCACATGGACGAGGATTCCCCCGAAGATCTCTGTCTCGACCTCGTCAGCCGCGCCTACTACGGGAACGATACGTACGGGAGAAACACCCTCGGCCCTGCGGAGAACGTCCTCCGCTTCACCCGCGGGGATATCTTCGCCTACAAGAAGAGACGGTATGTGCCCGAGAACGTCGTCCTCTCCTTTGCGGGGAACATTACCCCCAAACAGGCGGAGGAACTCGCCCGCAGGTGCTTCGGCGGCATGGCGGGGGACAAGCTCCTCCGCACCGAGAAAAAGATCGCCTTCCACGCGGAGAGCATCCTCCGCGAAAAGCCCATCGAGCAGGTGCATTTTGCGGCTGCCTTTCCCTCCGTCCCGCGGGACGATCCCGCCTTCCCCGCCGTACAGGTGATGAACCTCGCCCTCGGCGGCGGCTCCTCCTCCCGCCTCTTCAAGCGGGTCCGCGAGGAGTTGGGGCTTGCCTATTCGGTGTACTCCTACCCCTCGCCCTACCTTGAGACGGGGATCCTCTGCGTGTATGCGGGGGTCAATCCCAAAAAGGCGGACGCCGCGGCGGAGGCGGTGGGGGAGACCCTCGAAAAATTCCGCCGCGAGGGGATCTGCGAGGAGGAATTCCTCCGCAGCAAGGAGCAGGTGCGCTCCTCCCTCATCTTCGCACAGGAGAGTACCTCCGCACAGATGCTCCTGTACGGCAAGCAGATGCTCTATAAAAACGAGGTGTACGACTTCTCCAAGCGCATGAAGGAGATCGCCGACTTAAAGAGGGAGAAGGTCCTCGAGGAGGCGGAGAAGATCGACTTCTCCCGCGCCGCCTTCGCCACCGTCGGCAACCGCAAAAAGGGCGTCACCCTCCGATGAAAGAGGGATTCCCGCCCGTATACGACGGCAACTCCCGCGTCCTCATCCTCGGGAGTTTTCCGTCCGTAAAGAGCAGGGCGGCCGGCTTTTATTACGGCAACCCGCAGAACAGGTTCTGGGGAATGCTCGCCCGCTTTTTCGGGACGGCTCTCCCCCTCACCGCGGAAGAGAAACGCGCCTTCGTGCTGGAGAGGGGGATCGCCCTCTGGGACGCGGTGGCGCGGTGCGAGATCGAGGGTTCCGCCGATTCCTCCATCCGGGCGGCGGAGATAGCCGACGTTGCCGCCCTCGAGCGGGAATGCGGTGATCTCCCCATTTTCTGTAACGGGGAAAAGAGCTACGGAGAACTCGGAAAGCGGTTTCCCGAACTCCTTCCCCTCGCGCGGAGACTCCCGTCCACCTCGCCCGCCAACCCGCGGTACGACGAGAGGATATGGCACGCCGCCCTCGCGGAAATATTCGGGGGAGACGGATTTTTTCAAAAGCCTTGACAAACGGCGGGAAAGAGTGTACAATGAGAAAAGACGCGCGGAATGCGCGGCAGACGGAGGACGATATGTTTGAAAAAGTATGTAAAATGCTCGGCGAACAGCTCAACGTTGCACCCGAGAGCATCCGCCCCGAGCAGGAGGTCGTGAAGGATCTCGGCGCAGACTCCCTCGACGTGGTGGAACTCATGATGGCATTGGAGGACGAATACGGCATCACCCTCCCCGAGGGCGAGGTCGAGAACGTGAAGACGGTGCAGGACATCGTGGACATGATGAACAAGATCCACAAGTAATCGAACCCTCGGAAGATCCCCGGTTCCGAACCGAAAAGCGCGGCCCCGCCGCGTTTTTTCGTGCCGAAAAATTGTTCATACGCGGCAGAATAAGGCAGAAAAGGGCGCCGTCCTCTCCGCGCTTGCGGGGCGGAGATCGCCCGGGAAAAGCCGAAGAAAACGCGTTTTCCCGCAGGAACGCACACCCTCTCTGGAAACCTCCCCCAAACCGCCCGTGCTTAAAATCTGAATATATAAATGTCAAAATGTTTGTTTTGTTTGAAAATGTTTTTCATTTTTTGAGAACTATTTTTAATACGAAAAAATTATAAGAAGAGCTTAACCATTTTATAAGTAATACTTATGGAAAAAGCGGTTTTTTCGTGCCGCTCGCGCTTTTCATTTGCTTGACATGACAGTATAAAATCTGATAAAATGCAAAAAAGCGGACGAAGGGGCGCCCCTTCGTGTATCACTGCGAACTGCAGTGATAAAAAAACCTAACAGAAAAGCTGTAGGAAAAGTATGGCAAAACGAGAATATCCCGACGACGACAACCGGACGATCGTCAACATGAATGTCGAGGGGTTCGGGTGGTACGAATCGGAGGAGCAAAAAAAGAGCAAACAGGCCCTTGCGCGCAAAAGCCCGAAAGAGCGGCGCTCGCTTGCCCGTTCCGCTTATCTTACCGTCGCCCTGCCGCTCGTGTGCCTGCTCGTCGGGATGCTGGTGGCATTCACTGTTCTCTATTTTCTTTGGTTATAACTTCCGTACGGCTACGGGTCAAAGCGCGTTGTACGGAGGAATAGGAGGTTAGATATGAAACGATTCACAAAGTTGTTCGCAGCCCTATCGCTTGCGGTCGCCGCATTGGGTCTCGTCTTCTTTGCCGCGTGCAAGAAAGCGGAGACGTCGGTCACCGTCGATTTCAAGGGCGGGCTGCTGGACGGCGAATCGTCGGCATCCTTCACGATGGACGCCGACGCCGACCTCGTTGCCTTGCTCGAAGAAAAAGGCTTTGACGATGTGACCCGAATCGGCTACGAGTTCAAGGGATGGGACCTTCCCGCCAAAACGGGCAAGAAGTATGCCGCGTCGATTACGGTCGCGGCGAAGTGGTCTGCCATCTCCTACGGCATTACCTACGACACGGCAGGCGGCGAACTGCCCGAGGGCACGACCAATCCCTCCGCCTATACCGTTGAAGACAGCTTCACGTTTTCCGCCCCCGAGAGGACGGGTTTTGTGTTCGACGGTTGGGTAGATGCCGTAACCGAGCAGCCTCTCGAAGGGGTGACCGCGGGTACGACGGGCGCGCTCTCCGTAAAGGCGACGTGGACGCAGATCAAGACTGCGGTCTCCTTCTATCTTCCCGGGGAGGATAAGCCCTATAAGTCCGTCACGTTCGATTTCGAAGAGACGATCGCCTTCACCGCAGAGGATGCGGCGGCGCTGCGCTCCGAGAAGAAGCTCGTCTTCACGGGCAACCTGCTCGATGAGGCGGGGGAGATCTTCCCCGAGACGAAGGTCACGGAGCTTAAGGAGTATCATCTCGTCCTCGACGTGTACAACGAGGGCATGGTGTTCGAGGAGAAGACGCCCGCCGATTACGGCAAGGAGGCAACAAACGCAACCGAGACGGAGATCGCCTTCTCGGCGAATTACTATACGGCTTCCATTACGAACGAACAGCTCGCGGGGGCCACGGCGCTCTACTATCCTTCCTATTATAATGGCAAGCCCGTCGAGGTCATTCTCGACGCGAACCAAGTGAACACGGGGAGCTGCTTCTCCGCGCTCGTTTCCGCATACATTCCCACGAATGTAAAACTTATCTGGAGCGACGGAAGCAACGTAAACTGGAACGGTCTCTTCAACGGCGCCGTGGCGCTCGAGAAGGTGACGTTCGGCGCGAACAGCAAATTGCAGGAGATCCACGATATTGCAATGTTCAGGAACACCGAGAGCCTCACTTCGGTGGAGTTGCCCGATGGTTTGGAGTATATCAAGTTTTATGCGGCGACAAACGGACTTTTTTCGGGCACGGTAGGGCTTACGTCTTTCCGCGTGCCAAAGGCGCTGAAAGTGCTTCCGAGTGGTGTAATCGCGGGCGCATCGGCGCTCACCTCCCTCATCATTCCCGAAGGAGCGCAGCTCACCGAGATTGGCTCATTCAGCGGGAAATACCCGGGCGTCACCGCGCTCGACTTCTCGAATGCGACCAAACTCGAGACGTTACCCGCCCTCTCGCCGTTCTACAATGTTGCAACATTCAAATTCCCCGATTCGCTTACGACGATTGGCGGTACGTTTGCTTCTGCTACCGCAACGGAGCAGAATAAGGTTGTGACCGAGATCGACCTTTCCAACACGAAGATCACCGCTATTACCTCAAGTATGTTTGTGGGTATGCCTGCGCTCAGAACGGTGAAATTCCCCGCGACCCTCGAGACGGTGGGGACGACTACGGGGACGGCTATATTTGGCGCGAGCAATGCTGTGAATACATCTATTACCGAACTCGACTTCTCGGGTACGCAACTCAAAACCGTTTACCAGAAAGCATTAGCGTATATGACCGCGCTCGAGACGGTGAAATTCCCCGCGACCCTCGAGACGCTTGGCAAGATTACTGAAACGGGTACGACCGTTACGTCAGCCACGAACGGCGGTGTTTTTGTGGACAGCACCGCGGTGAGGAATATTTCGTTCAACGGCGCGGAACTCAATTTGCTCGGCGATTTCGCCCTGTACGGGCTTCCGCAACTCGGCGATGTCTCCGTCACGATCGCGGCGGACGGCAAGATGGGTGCGTATGTATTTGCGAACTCGGGGTCCGCGAACACGGTCTCCGTCACGATCGGTTCGGGTGCGACCGTAGAACACTCCGCATTCTTCTTTGCGCAGGCGCTCACGCTCGAACTCAACGGCTTCGAGACCTTCGGCGAGACGACCACTACGACGCTCGAAGACCTTGATAAGCTTACCGCTATCACAACCTCGCAAACCACGCGCACGACCCTTGCTAAATACCCCGTGCTTTCCGGTTCGACCGTAAAGACCGTGAAGTTTGATAGCGCGCTCACCGAACTCAAGGATTTCGCCTTTGCGCTTTCTTCGGCAGTGCCCGAATTTGCCAAGGCGGACGGCGTCACGTACGGCAAGTACCTCTTCTATAAGAGCGGCATCGAGAGCTTCAACTTCGAAAACACGCCCTTCAAGAACATTACCGAAAAAATGTTCTACGGCAGTGAAAATCTTAAGACCCTCTCGGGTTGGGACGTACTCGAAAATGTAGAGACGGGTGCGTTTGTCGGCACGCAGGTTACGGCGTTCATAATCGGGCGCAACCTCAAAAAGATCGACCCGACCGCGTTCGAATCGGGCGCGGTAAGCTATGATATCAGCGGCAGCAATCCCTATTACGAAAAGGCTACCAACGATGAGGGCGATACCGAGTATATTCTTTACAGCGACGGGAAAAGCGTTTCCGTCTTCTACGACGTGAAGCTCGCGGGCGATGAAGATTTCGAGCGCGATTTCACCGAAACGACGTTGGGGCTTAGCGAGCTTGGCAACGCGTATGCGGGCAACACGCACCTTACGGGCATCAAGATGCCTGCCACGATCACGAAGGTTTCCGAAGGCGCTTTTGCAAACTGCACCGCGCTCGTCTATGCGGAATTCGCGGGTGCGCTTGAGACAATCGGTGCGCGCGCATTCGAAAACTGCACCGCACTTCTTGCGTTCGAGATCCCCACGGGGGTGACCTTGATCGGCGACAACGCCTTCAAGAATACGGGCCTTACGGTACTCACGGCAGACGAGGGCAGCGAGCTTAAGACCATCGGCGCAAACGCGTTCGACGGGACCAAGCTCAAGTCCGTCGATCTCTCCGCGGCAACGAAGTTCGAGAGCTTCGGCGACCAAGCGTTTGCCAATCTTGTTCCCGAACTCGGGGAAGAAGAGGTCTTTACCTTTGCGTTCCCCACGAACGCCACCGAGAAGCTCACGGTGCTTCCCGATAATCTCTTCGAGAACGACCTCTGCCTCACCGCAATCGAAATTCCCGCCTACATTACGACGTTTGCGGCGGGCGTGTTCAAAGGCTGCACAAACCTTACTTCGCTTTCGTTCGCATCCGGCAGCAAGATGACGACGCTCGGCAGCGGAGCGCTTTCGGGATTGCATATCAAAGAGCTTGCCCTTCCCGATGGACTTGAAACCATCGGCAAGGCGGCGTTCGCCGACATGAAAGAACTTGAAAGTGTTGTTATCCCCGCGAAAGCCACAATAGGAGCGGGGACGAACGGCACCACCGCGAAGGATAAGGGTGCGTTCGGTAGTTGCACGGCGCTTACCACAGTGGAATTCAAGGGGACAGACGTCACCGTTCCCGCCTACACCTTCTACGGCTGCACGAACCTCAAGACGGTGAACTTCGAAAACGTGAAGGAAATCGGGACTGCGGCGTTCTATCAAACGGGCTTTGAGAGCATCACGCTCGGCGGCATTTCAATCGGCGTGGCGGCATTTGCGGGATGCAGACGGCTTGAAACCTTGACGTTCGACGTTGCGGCTACACTTACTCCGGGCACGAGTACGACCACAACAAGCCAAGGCGTGTTCGCGGGTTGCACGCAGCTTAATGCGGTCACCATTACGGGCGAGGACAAAATTGCACTTCCCAAATACACCTTCTACGGCTGCACCGCGCTTGCCGTTTTCGACTTCTCAAAGGTGAGTTCGGTCGGTGATGCATGCTTTATGACCGCGGGCCTTTCCGGGACATACGATTTTTCGGGCCTCACCTCCATCGGGAAGGCGGCGTTTGCCGGCACGGGAGTTGAAGAAATCACGCTCTCTTCCGGTGTCACGCTTACGGACGGTACGGGTACTAGCGGCGCAAACTACGGCCCCTTCGGTGGCTGCACTTCCCTCACGACGGTCCATATCATCAAGAGCGGCGAAACCCTTCTCGTGGTACCCGCTTACGGTTTCTACGGTTGCACAGCGCTCGAGTCGTTCGACTTTGTCAATGTCGGCGAGGTCGGTAAGGAGGCATTCCGCGTGGGTAGTTTTGGTTCCACGACGCCTGTCAGCGGGGTCGACCTCTCGAATGTTACGACAGTCGGCGACAACGCGTTCTATTATTTCAACTTGGCCACCGCGAACCTTGCGAGTGCGACCGAAATCGGAACCACCGCTTTCTTTGGCACGGATAACCTCACCTCGGTCACGCTTAAAGAAAATGCAACGGTGGGCAAGGCGGCGTTTGCAGACAGCGGGCTTGTGTCCGTTCAAATTGCGAATGGGGTAACTTTTACGGGCGGATCGGGTAATACCGGCACGAACGTCGGTGCATTTGGTCTCTGCACCGCGCTCACGACCGTCACTTTTACAGAGGACGCAACGGGGGTCGCAATCGCCAATTACATGTTCTACGGTTGTTCCATGCTCAAAACGATCGACTTTACAAAAATCGCGAGCATCGGATCATATGCTTTCTCAACGAGCGGAATCACGAACGTTACTCTTGCGAAAGACACGACGGTCGGCTCGAATGCCTTTGAGGGGTGTGCCGATCTTGCAACGTTCAACCTTGCGGAGGGCGTAACGAACTTCGAGGTTGCAGGCTTTGCATTCAAGAATTGCACCGCACTCACGTCTTTCCCGTTCGATAAGGTAACGAAGATCGGTTCTAACTCCTTCGAGGGGTGCGTATCGCTTGCGAGCGCGACATTTACGCAAAATGTGGAACTTGGCGGCAGCGCATTCAAGAACTGTACCGCGCTTGCAAAAGTGGACTTCGACCATGTCACCGCAATCGGTACGAGTACTTTCGAGGGCTGTGTGTCGCTTATGGAAGCGGTGGCAAAGCCCAGCTCTGCAACCGGTACAGCCGTTGCGGGCACCGCATTTAAGGATTGCACTTCCTTGATCACCGTGACCATTCCGGAAGGCATCAAGTCGATCGGCTCGAATGCGTTCCAGAATTGCCACAGGCTCCTCGTCGTTATCAATCAGAGTACGACGCTTACAGTTACGGCAGGAGAAACAACGGCTAACGGCGCGGTTGCGCAATATGCAAAGCTCGTCATCAGCGACGCGAGTGCGAACACCGTTCTCTTCAAGACGACGGACGAAAACTTCATAGTGCTGAAAGATTCGGCGGAGGGTAAAGATATCTATTCCGTAGTCGCCTATATCGGAGACGGCAGCGCGGTCACGCTTCCCGCGGAGCTTACTCTGAACGACGGCAACAGCACGAAGGTCTCGGAGTACGCACTCTATGACTACCTCTTCTACAAGAGCAGTGCGATTACGAGTGTGACCCTCACCGACTCTGTCACCAAGATCGGTGTGGCTGCGTTCAACGGGTCGGCGATCGAATCGATCAACATTCCCGTGGGTTGTACTGTTGCGGTGAGTACGAAGTTGGAAGAGGCCGTGTTTGCAAACTGCGCGAATTTGGCTTCCGTCACATTCGGAGCGGCGACGTGGGAGGTTCCCGCCTACGCCTTTGCGAATTGCCCGAAACTTAAGACTTTCGATTTCACGAAGGTTAGCAAAATCAATCAGGGCGCCTTTACGAATACAGGCTTTACGTCGCTCACCATCGCGGCGACCATGACGCTTGCAGAGGGGGCGGTGATCGACAGTGGTGTATTCAGCAAGAGCGTACAACTTGAGAGTGTTACGTTCAATAAAACGGATATGGCGGTTCCCGCTTACGCCTTCTACGGCTGTACGAGCCTCAAGACGGTCAACTTCGAGAACGTAACAGATATCGGCAAAGCGGCGTTCTACAACACGGGTTTCGAGACGCTCAAGCTCAAGTCCACCACGACACTTTTTGACGTATCGAAGTTATCGAGTCGCAAAGATACGAGTGCGCCTTTCGGCAACTGCACGAACCTTTCGACTTTCGCGTTTATCGACGACGGAAGGTGGACGGAGATTCCCGACTATTTGTTCAACGGCGCACCGCTCACAAAGTACAATGCGAGCGACACGGAGGACGTCGTATTGGAAGGGGTCACCACGATCGGCGCAAATGCGTTCAAGGAAGCGCGCTTCGCCTCGGTCAAGATCCCCGCGAGCGTGACGTCGATCGGCAGCTCCGCATTCCAGAATTGCACTTTGCTCAAGACGGTGGAATTCGAAGCGCCTGCGGATGGGACGGAGGCACAAGATCTTGCGATCGGCGCTAGTGCGTTCAATGGTTCGGGCATCACGAGCATCACGCTTCCTGCCCGCGTCAATTCGCTTGGCGCGAATGTTTTTCAGAATTGCGTTTCGCTTCAGACGGCGACACTTACCGACGTGAAGATTGAGTCGCTCGCAGCTCATCTTTTCAATGGATGTTCTCTTTTGGAGACCGTGTATCTGCCGACCACACTTACTGCAAATGCGCTGAAGTCCAATGCAATTTTTAAGAATTGCACAAGCCTTACCGATATTTGGTACGAAGGCGAAGCTGTACTCGCAAAGCCGACTGCTTCGAGTAACAACAAGGTTTTCTATGGGTGCAACCCGTTCACTTTCCATGTGAAAGATGCTACGAAGTATACGGATAATTGGTCGAGCCAATTCTACCCGACTACGAATTCTGTAACGTTCGAGACGATAGTGTCCGAGCCGCTGCCCGAACCGGGACCCGAGACGGGAACAGACGGACCCGTGACCGATACGGGCGACCATGCGGGCGAAGACGCGTAACCGCGGAAAAAATTTCGCGAAAATTTCATGAACACGGCACCTTTCCCTCCCGATTTTTCGGGGGGGAACAGGTGCATAAAAACGGATCAAGAAAACAACGTCCGCATTCTCCGCGGACAGGAGGGTTATTTTGAAAAAACTTGCTATCAGCCTGCTCTCCGTTCTGCTTGTCGGCTCGCTCGCGGTCCAGCCCGTGCTTGCCTATGCCGACATGGAAGCCCCGGGCGCCGCGACCACCCAAAGCGGGACGCCCGCCGCGTCTTCCGGGACGGGCGGCAGCGGGATACAAAATGTCACCGGCCTCATCGGCGATACCCTGGCGCAACAGGCAAGCGGCTATGTTGCCGACAGCGGCTATGCGCAGTATGCGTCCTCCGCCTCCTCGCGCAAGGTGATCGTGGAGCTTGGCGGAAAGAGCCTCTCCGCGGCATACCGCTCTTTGGGCGCCGCCTCCGCCTACGGGAGCCTCTCCGAATACGCGGCGTCCCGCTCGGGCAAGAAACTTGCCGAATCGATCGGCAGCGAGCAGACGGCGTTTCTGCGCGCCTTGGGCGAGCGCGGGATCTCCTACACCTCCGAATATGCCTACAACGGCATTGTCAACGGCGTTGCCCTCGAGGTGAAGGAGCGCGATCTTGCCGCGATCGCCGCGATCGACGGCGTGAAGAACATTATCTTCTCCGAGCAGTACACGGTGCCGACCGCCGAAGCGGTGTATAACCCCGTCAACGCCTATTCGACGGGTATTTACGATACGACGGGCATCAACTACACGGGCTCGGGGGTGGTGGTCGCCATTCTCGATACGGGGCTTGACTACACGCACAATGCCTTTTCCACCATGCCGCGGGTGCAGACGCTCACCAAGGCAAAGGTGAAGGCCGCGGTAGACAGCCATTCGCTCGCCGCGCAGTCGCGGCTCGAGGGGGTGGACGAGGACGACCTCTACTACAACGCGAAGGTGCCCTTCCAATTCGACTATGCGGATGACGATGCGAACGTCTATCCCATCGCTTCCTCGCACGGCACGCACGTTGCGGGTATCATCGCGGGCTATGAGGAGACGGTGGACTACGAGCCGCTCCCCTCGGACACCAACATGTATTTCAACACCAACGAAGCGGGCGAACGCACTTTCAAGGGCGTTGCGGTGGATGCGCAGCTCGCCATCTTCAAGGTGTTCTCGGATGCGACGGGCGCAACCGGCGGTGAGACGGTGGATATCGTCGCCGCCCTCAACGACGCCGTGATGCTCGACGTGGACGTCATAAACATGTCCCTCGGCATGGCGTGCGGTTTCTCGCGCATTTCGGACGATGATTCCGTCAACAAGATCTACGACGAGATCCGCGAGATGGGTATCTCGCTCATCGTTGCGGCGGGCAACCAATATTCCTCCGCCCTCAACGGGACGTACGGCAACACCAACCTCGCGAGCAATCCCGACAGCGGCACGGTGAGTTCGCCCTCCATCTACAACGGCGCCATCTCGGTGGCGTCCGTCAGCGGGCAGCTCTCGCCCTATTTCCTCGCGAACAATTCCGTCGCCGTCTACTTCAACAATGCGCGCAACAGTGCGGGGCAGGAACTCGATTTCCTCAACACCCTTCTCGGCGGAGAGCGCAGCAAGACCTTCCGCTACATTGTCATCGGCGGCTACGGCGAGAACCACAACTACACGAGCGCGGTCAAGGCGAAGCTCGCGGAGGGGAACACCATCGCCGTCGTCTCGCGCGGCAACACGAGTTTCGAAGACAAGCAGAAAGTTGCGGCGGAGAACGGCGCCGTCGCCTGCATCATATATAACAACATTTCGGGTACCATCAACGCCTCTCTCGGGACGGGCTACGAGATCCCCACGTGTACCATCACGATGGATATCGCGAAGCAGTTCATCTCGCAGCAGGAGGGGACGATCACGCTCGACGAGGACTTCAAAGCGGGTCCCTTCATGAGTGACTTCTCCTCGTGGGGCACCACTTCCGACTTGCACCTCTATCCCGATATCACGGCGCACGGCGGGTTCATCACCTCTTCGGTCCTCGGCGGCTACGGCGTTTACAGCGGCACCTCGATGGCTACGCCCAACGTGGCGGGCATCTCCACGCTCATCCGCCAATACCTTGCCGAGGAATATCCCGACCTCACCAAGCGCGAGCGCAACGAGCTTATGTATCAGCTCCTCATGTCCACGGCGACCATTGCGCTCAACGAGGACGGCAATCCCTATTCCCCGAGAAAGCAGGGCGCGGGGCTTGCGGATATCGGGAACGTGATCAACACGGAGGCGTACCTCTATGTAAAGGGGAGCGACAAGACCAAGATCGAACTCGGCGACGACCCCGAAAGAGAGGGGAACTACACCCTCCGCTTCCGCATCAGGAATACGTCTTCGGACGCCAAGACCTACCGCCTCGATAAATACGTGATGACCGAGACGATGTCCTCGGACGGCATCACCGTGGCGGAGAAGGCATACATGCTCGAAGACGCCGCCGTCACCCTCGTGAAGACGGGGAGCGGCGCAAGCTACGCAAACGGCATTCTCACCGTGTCCCCCGATACGGACGCGGAACTCGTCTTCACCCTCAAACTCACGCAGAGCGACAAGGATTACCTCAACGAACACTTCGAAAACGGCATGTTCGTGGAGGGCTATCTCCGCTTCATCGAGCAGGGGTCCAAAACGCAGAATATCGAACTCAGCATCCCCTTCATGGCGTTCTACGGCGATTGGCTCGATGCGCCCATGTTCGACAGATCCGCCTACGACGTCTCCGCCTCCTATTTCGATTCCTCCGTCCCCGATGAGGACAAATTGCAGGCAGACGTATACGAATCCATCGTCATCGGCAAGTACTACCGTTCCCGCGAGAACTACATGGGCATGGGCGAATATATCATGATCCACGAGGATCAGGATACTCCCATCGTCGAAAGTTCGGTGGATAAGATCGCGGTCGGCGGCTCCGACTACGGGATCTACGAATTGTATGCCGTCTATGCGGGCATGCTCCGCTCGGCGAAGTCCGTCGAGATCGTCGTCACCGATTCGGTTACGGGGCAGGTCGTGTTCGAGCGCACGGAGTACGAGGTAGGGAAGTCGAGCAACGGCGGTCCCGCGCTCGTCGAGATCGAACTCGATCCCCTCGAACTCGGGCTGAAAAACAACACGAAGTACGACGTGACGCTCACGGGCGCGCTCGACTACGAGAACGGCGAAAGGGTCAGCCGCAACACTTGGAATTTCTCCTTCTACGTGGACTACGAGATGCCGAGCATCCAGGATTTCGAGATCCGCACCGTCTACGACAGGGAGGACAACAAGACCGTCTACCTCGATCTCTATCTCAGCGACAACCACTACATTCAGTGCTTGCAGCTTTTCTCGGCGAGCAATTCGAGCGGCTCCGACCTCACGATGCTCAACCAGTATCCCATCCCGCTCTACGGCGGAAGGAATACCATTACGAAGGTCACGGTGGATATCACCGATTACATTCAGGCCTTCAAGGAAAACCGCATCGGCGGAAGCTCCAACCAGATCGGCGTCTACATGCAGGACTATGCGCTCAATACGGGTGCGTATATCATCCCGCTCCGCTGGGAAGAGGTGGAGAGCATCTCCATGCAGCACGAGGGGCAGGAACTCTCCGAGATCGGCACGGTGACGCTCGGCGTCGGCGAAGCGTATTCCTACACGCTCACGACCCTTCCCACCCGTGTGGACCCCGCCGCCCTCAACTTTGCGATGAGTAATTCCGGCATTGCGGAGATCCGCGACGGCGTGATCTACGGCAAGCGCGCGGGCAACAGCCGCGTCACCGTGACGCCCTTCAATCCCACGCTCGAAAACTACAGCTATACCTTCGAGATCGTGGTCACGGATGCGGCGGCCGAAAGCGTCCCCGCCCGCAACGTCTACTTCGATTCCTACAAGAACGGCGCGATCACGGTCAATATCTCGAACAACGTCATCTCTCTCAACAGCGGCGTGACGACGCAGATCGGGCTTTCCTATGACCCGTGGTACGCGGTACCCGAGGGATTGAAGTGGGATTCGCTCACCCCCGATACCGTCTCGGTGACAAACAGCGGCGTCATCACGACCCTCGATACGGGCGTCGGCAGGGTGCGCGTCAGCTGGACGTACCGCGGCGTGGAATACTCCACGAGCCTCGTGATCCGCATCGGCGAAAAGTATGAGATCGTCAGCGGCTATCTCTATCGGTATAACGGTGCGGACACCCTCGCGCAGATCCCCGCCAACCTCGGCATTCTCACGCTCGGGCACTACCTCGACGGCACCGTGGGGCCGTTCTATCAGGATACCAAACTCAAGACGGTCATCGTGCCCACGGGCGTGACGGCCATAGGCCTTGCCGCCTTCCAGGGCTGCACCAACCTCGAGACGGTGTTCCTTCCCTCGACGCTCGAGACGATAGGGGAGGCGGCGTTCAGCGGCTGTACCCGTCTCAAGCACGTCTATTGGTACACCGACGCCTATTGGGACGACGACTTCGATGCCTACACCTTCGTCAACGAAGAGGGCCGCCGCGTGCGCTGCTTCGCCGAAGACGGGAGCATCGTAGGGGGCTTCGAATACGGCACGGCATGTACGGCGAAGAATATCAATGTACGCGCGCAGGCATTCTATCTCTGCAGCGTGTTGGAGGAATTCGATCTCTCCAAGACGACGGCGGTCTACTCGCAGGCGTTCTCCTTCTGCAACAAGCTCCAAAAGCTCGACGTCTCCAACGTCTCCTATGCCGAGAGCTATGCGTTCGGCAGCTGTTCGGGGGTCACGGAGGTCGTCATGTCCGAGCGGACGATGGTCGGCGACGGCATGTTCTATGCGAACAACTCCCTGAAGAGCGTGGATATCTACGCCTCGCGTTTGGGCAATCAGGCGTTCTCCGACTGTAACAATCTGCAGACCGTGAACATCTGGAAGAACATCGAAGTCATCGGCGCCCGCGCCTTCTATAATTGCAGCAAGCTGGTCGATTTCAACCTCCGCAGCAATGCGCGCATCACGCAGATCAACGCCACGGTGTTCGGGAACTGCTCGGCGCTCACCTCCCTTTCGCTCAACGGGATCTCCTATCTCGGCAGCGACGTGTTCCACAACTGCACCCGTCTCGAATCGATCGACTTCGGTTCCCGCTCCACGCTCGAGACCGTCACGTCCTATCCCTTCGCGGGGTGCGCGCGGCTCGTCCGTCTCACCGCGCCCGAGAACAACCGCACGTTGAGTGCGCGGACCGTTACGGTCGGCGACGTCGAATACAGCCTCCTTTACCGCGGCAATTCGCTCGTCCTCGCGCCTACGGGCTACAACGTCGCCAACTATGATTTTGTCGACGAAGAGGGGAAGGTCGTGGAGGAGATCGGCGCAAGCGCCTATGCGTATTCGGGCATCACGACGGATACGCTCATCATTCCCGAGGGCGTGAAGCGCATCGGCGATTACGCCTTCTACAGCTGCTCGTTCGAGACGCTCGTGCTTCCCACGACGCTCGAATTCCTCGGCGATCAGGTCTTTGCCTACAACAGCAGCCTGCGCAGGGTCGTGTTCCTCGGCGGCGATTTCGGGGTCGTGAGTTACTGCTCCTTCCTGCAATGCCATGCGCTCGAGGAAGTCTCCCTGCCCGAGGGCGTCACCGAGATCGAGATGAGTGCCTTCCGCTATTGCGATGCTTTGAAGGGCATCACCCTGCCCGCATCGCTCAAAACGGTGGGGCCTTACGCGTTCGAGAGCTGCACCTCCCTCGAGAAAGTGGAATTCGCGGAGGGGAGCGAGCTTGAGACCATCGACCGGTACGCATTCAGCAATATCCCGATCCAAACCTTCGAATTCCCCGCGGGGATCAAGACCATCGGGAACTACGCCTTCTATTACTCGGGACTCACCGAGATCACCGTTCCCGCGTCGATCGAGACGTTCGGCAACTTTGCGTTTGCCTACTGCCCCGACCTTCGCGACGTCACCTTTGAGGAAGGGCTTACCTATATCGGTTACGGCGCCTTCTCGTGGGTGAACCCCGACGCAACGGGCTTCTACTACAACACGCGCCTTACGGAGATCTCCTTCCCCGATTCCGTCACCGTCATCGGGCCGTATGCCTTCGCGGCGTGCCGCGGGCTTACCTCGCTCGACCTCAACAAAGTGACGGATATCTATGAATGCGCGTTCATGGGGTGCGACCGTCTCACCTCCGTCACGGGCAGCGAGGTCCTCGCCGTCGGCGTGCAGGCGTTCTATCAGGATACCCGCCTCACCGATGTCGACCTCCCGAATGTCAGGTCGTTGAGTTCCAACGCGTTC
>CANRFW010000034.1 GCA_947630035.1 uncultured Clostridia bacterium
CCCCGTGCATATCTGCCACGTCTCCACATACAGTGCGGTGCAGCTCATCCGCGAGGCGAAGGCGCGGGGGGTGCAGGTCACGGCGGAGACCTGTCCCCATTACTTCACCCTGACGGACGCCGCCATCGCGGGGTTCGATACGGACACCAAGGTCAATCCGCCCCTCCGCGAGGAGAAGGACAGGCTCGCCGTCATCGAGGGCCTTCGCGACGGCACCCTCGACTGCATCGCGAGCGACCATGCCCCCCATCATGAGGACGACAAGAACGTCGAATACGACCTCGCCGCCTTCGGCATCAGCGGGCTGGAGACGAGCTTTGCCCTCTCCTACACCATGCTCGGGAAGAGCGGCGTCCTCACCCTCCCGCAGCTCGCCGAAAAGATGAGTGCAAACCCCGCCGCGATCTTGGGGCTTACGGGGGGGACGGTCGAGGTGGGCGCCCCCGCCGATCTCACCGCCGTCGACCTCAAAGAGGGTTGGACGGTCGATCCCGCGCAGTTCGTCTCCAAGGGCAAGAACACGCCGTTTAAGGGGATGAAGGTGTTCGGCAGAGTGAAATACACCGTTGTGGACGGCAAGATCAAATACGAGGAGAAGCGCGCATGATCGTCGACGCACTCATAGAAGCAATCATAAAAAAGCAGAACCCGACCTGCGTGGGGCTGGACACCTCTTCCGACTATTTGCCCGACGGCCTGCGCGCGGAGATAAGAGACGGGCGGGCGGCGGCGGACGCGGTGTACGAATTCAACCGCGGCATCGTGGATGCGGTCTGCGATCTCGTCCCCGCCGTCAAGGTGCAGGTCGCCTACTACGAGCAGCTCGGCCCCGCGGGGCTTGAGACCTTTCAAAAGACCTGTGCCTATGCAAAGAGCAAGGGGCTTTTCGTCATCGCGGACGCCAAGCGCAACGACATCGGCGCGACCGCGTCCCGCTATGCGGAGGCCTTCCTCGGGAAGAATGCCCCCTTTGAAAGCGATTTTCTCACCGTCAACGGCTACCTCGGCACGGACGGCGTCGCCCCCTTCAAGGAGGCGTGCGAACGGGAGGACCGCGCCCTCTTCGTCCTCGTAAAGACGAGCAATCCCTCTTCGGGGGAATTGCAGGATCTTCGGCTCGCGGACGGGCGCACCGTCTTCGAGTGCATGGGGGACATGGTGAAGACGTGGGGGGAAGGCACGGAGGGCAAATACGGCTACAACCGCGTGGGAGCGGTCGTCGGCGCGACCCACCCCGAGGAGGCGAAGATCCTCCGCGGGCGGCTCCCCGATACCTTTTTCCTCATCCCCGGTTACGGGGCGCAGGGGGGGAACGCCGGAATGCTCGGAAACTGTTTCCGCGCAGGGGGCATGGGGGGGATCGTCAACAACTCCCGCGGCATCCTCTGCGCCTACCGGAAGAGGGGAGGGACGTATGCGGAGGCGGCGCGCGGGGCCTGTCTCGATATGAAGCGGGACCTCCTTTCCGTCTTGGGGGAAATATGCGCGAAGTAACGGCAACCGTCCTCGAAAATATCCGCATCGCGGAGGATACCTACTCGCTCACCTTTGCGTGCGGCGAGGAGATCCCCGTGCGCGCGGGGCAGTTCTGCATGGTGGGGGTACACGGCTATCCGCTTCGCCGTCCCATCGCGGTGTGCAAGGCGGAGGGGGAGCGGATAACCGTCTGCTACCGCCTCAAGGGCGGCGGCACCCGCACCCTTGCGGGAAGCTATAAGGCGGGGGAAAAGCTCTCCGTCCTCCTCCCCCTCGGCAACGGGTTCTCCGTGAAGGAGGAGGAGAAGCGCGTGGCGGTCGTGGGAGGCGGCGCGGGGGTGTTCCCGCTCATCGCGGCGATCCGCCGCTACGCCCCCGAAAAGGAGCTTTTTGCCTACATGGGGTTCAGAAACCGCGCATCCGTGTGCATGGAATACGAGATGCGGCGGGGGAAGAAACTCGTCCTCTGCACGGACGACGGCTCGGTCGGCTATAAGGGCAGCTCGGTGCAGGCGTTCATGGAGGACATCGGGGAGGTGAAGCCCTCCGTCGTCCTCGCGTGCGGCCCCCTTCCCATGCTGCGCGCCCTGAAGAGCGCGGCGGGCGGGCGTCTCCCCGTCTACGTCTCCTTGGAGGAGAGGATGGGGTGCGGCGTGGGGGCGTGCCTCGTATGCGTGTGCAACAAGACGGACGGCGCCCATGCGCGGGTGTGCAAGGACGGGCCCGTCTTCGAGATCGGGGAGGTGGAACTCTGATGGCGGACATGCGCGTGACCCTCTGCGGAGTGGAACTCAAAAACCCCGTCATCCCCGCCTCGGGCACCTTCGGATTCGGGCGGGAGTACGACGAAATCTACGATATTTCCCGCCTCGGCGGGGTGGCGACGAAGGGCCTCACCCTCCTGCCCCGTCTTGGCAACCCCACCCCCCGCATTGCGGAGAGCCACGGGGTCATCCTCAATGCCGTGGGATTGCAGAACCCCGGGGTGGAACACTTCATCGAACACGACCTTGCATGGCTCAAGGGGAAGACGAGGGTCATCGCGAACGTCGCGGGCAGCACTCTCGCGGAGTACGGGGAGATTTGCGCGAGGCTTGAAGGGCTCGTCGATTTCATCGAACTCAATATCTCCTGTCCCAACGTAAAATGCGGGGGCATGACGTTCGGCGTAAAGCCCGAGAGCATCCGCGAAGTGACGGCGGTAGCCAAGAAAAACTGCCCCCGTACCCCCCTTATCGTCAAACTCTCCCCCAATGTGGAGAGCATTCCCGCAAACGCCCGCGCGGCGGAGGAGGGGGGTGCGGACTGCATTTCCCTCGTCAACACCTTCACGGGGCTTGCGATCGACATCGAGCGGCGGCGGCCCATTCTTTTTAACAACACGGGCGGCGTCTCGGGGGCGGGCATAAAGCCCATCGCGGTGCGCATGGTGTATGAGGCGGCAAAGGCGGTAAAGCTCCCCATCGTCGGCATGGGGGGGATAACCTCTGCGGAGGACGCGGTGGAGTTCCTCATGGCGGGGGCGACGGCGGTGCAGGTCGGCACGGCGAATTTTACGGATACCCGCGCCTCGCTCGCGATCGCGGAGGGGCTGAACGATTGGTGCGACCGCCACCTTGTCTCCCGTGTTTCGGAACTTACGGGTACCCTCAAACTCAACTGAAAGGAGAAGACGATGCTTGCCTACAAACGGGATTTTATCCGCTTCATGGCGGAAAACGAGGTGCTGCTCTTCGGCGATTTTACCTTGAAGAGCGGGAGGAAGGCGCCCTACTTTGTCAACACGGGCAAATACCGCACGGGGGCGCAGATCGCCCGCCTCGGCCAATACTATGCGGCGTGCTACCTGCAGCACGGCGTGGAGGCGGATACCCTCGCGGGACCCGCTTACAAGGGGATCCCCCTTGCCGTTTCTACGGCGATCGCCCTTGCCGAAAAGCACGAAAAGAACGTCGGCTTCTGCTTCGACCGCAAGGAAGCGAAGGACCACGGCGAGGGCGGGCTGTTCGTTGGTTCGCTTAAAGACGGCGACAGGGTGTGTCTTATTGAGGACGTGATGACCTCGGGCAAGGCGCTCCGCGAGATCCTCCCCAAGCTCGGGGAGGCGGCAAAGGTCAAAGTCGTCGCCATGATCATCTCGGTGGACCGCGAGGAGAGGGGGACGGGCGAGAAGTCCGCTACCCTTGAGGCATTCGAGACGTACGGCATTCCCGTCTACTCCATCGTCACCGTCTCCGATATCATCGAGGCGATCGAAGAGGGGGTTATCCCCTTTCGGGAATACCTGCCCGCCATGCTCGCCTACCGCAGGGAGTACGGCGCGAGGCCGTACCCCATGTCATAAAAATCGCACCCCATGTCGCAAAAACGGCGCCGCGCTCTTTGGGAGCGCGGCGCCGTTTTCGGCTATTCGTCTTATGCGCGGGGCACAGTTATAGGAGGAGCGCCATGAGGGAGAGCCCGCCGAGGGCGGCCGCGAGGGCGGGCAGGGCGACGCACACCCCCATCTTCACAAACTCTTTGTAGCCGAATTTGCAGCCGTGCCGCCGCACGATCATGCCGAACATGATCCCCGCGAGGGCGCCCACGGGGGTGAAGAAGGCGCCGAGGTTGGAGCCGACGACCGTCGCCATCACGGCGGGCAGCCCCGCACCCGCCTCCCCGAGTACGGAGGAGAAAAGCACGCTCATGGGGATATTGTTGATGAGGTTCGCCATGAGAAAGGAGCCTGCCCCGTACGTCCAGACCTGCGCCCTTGTGCCGAAGAAGCGGGCAAGATACCCCGTTGCCCCCGTGAGGTCCAACCCCTCGATGAGGAGGAACATGGAGAGCATAAAGGGGATGAGGGGGTAGGGGGCGCGTTTGAGACAGCCGAGGAGCGCCGCGGGCCTTTGCTTGCGGACAAGGCAGGTTATAAGGGTGCAGACAAAGAGGCTCCCGACGGCGGCGAGGGAGACGATCCACATTTCAAGCCCGAAGTACGGCCCGATTGCAAGGAAGAGGGTGCAGACCGCGAGGTGGACGGCGCCGATCCACAGGAGGGGCTTTTCGGTGAGGACGACCTCCTCCGCCTCTCCGCCGCACGTCCCCTTGAGTTTTTTGCGGAAGACGAGGAGGAGCATCCCGAGCGCGGCCGCCCCCGCAAGGAAGGTGGGGAGAACACTCCACCCGAGGTAGGAGAAGAAATCCACGTCGTAGGCGGTCGCGAGATACATATTTGTGGGATTGCCGACGACGAGCGCCATGCTCCACGTGTTCGCCGCCACGAATTCCGCGGAGAGGTAGGGCAGGGGGTCGAGGTCCGCACTCTTGCAAAAGTAGAGGATAAAGGGGGTGAAGGAGAGGACGATGACGTCGTTCGAGGTAAACACCGTGAGGAGGGAGACGATGAGGTAGAGGCAGAAGAAGAGGCGGAGCTTGCTCCCCTTCGCCCTCTTCAGAACGGCGCTCGCGAGAAAGCGGAAGAAGCCGAGTTCGTCCAAAAACACGGAGAGGACGGTCATGCACACAAAGAGGGCGAGGATCTTGAGGGGGTTGACGGCGTCGTCCCGCACGAGCGCGGAGAAGAGGGCGCGGACGTCCGCCTGCCCGCTCACAAGAAGAGCCGCCGCACCGAGGAGGGCGACGATCCAATAGGTATCGATATGCACTTTCCCGATCTTGAAGGAGGGGAAGAACAGCACGCTTGCGATGACGGCCGCGCAGGTAACGGCACAGATGACGACGGTGGCGATCATGAAAAATGCTCCGGCTCTTGTGAAAACCGAAAGCATTTTAGCACCGTGTGCGGGAAAAAGCAAATCTTTGAAGGGGGAAATTTTCCGTCCCCGCAAATTTTTTTACGGGGACGTGGCGGTTTCTTCCCGCCCTCCTGCCCCTCCGCAGGAGGGGGCTATTCCTTTGCGCGGATGATCTCGCGCGGCTTCTCCCTCCGCAGAATGAGGAAGGGCACCGCGGCGGCGACGGCGGTGAGGATGAGGACGGCGGCGGCATCGAGAAGCGCCGTCCCCCAATCGAAGATCACAAAGTTCAGCCTGCGCATCAGGGCATTTTTCGCAAACGCCGCGAATCCCTCGCCGAGCAGGGCGTTGCACACATGCGCGCCGGCCGCCAGCCCCGCGACGGAGAAGAGGACGACGGCGGCGCCGAAGATCAGCATCTGCAAAAAGAGCAGAAGGGCGATATCCCCCGCCTTGCCCCCGAGCGCCCGCACGACGGCGATCTCGTACATGTTTTTCCTGACGCTTCCCGCCCCGAAGGCGACGAGCGTCCCGACGATGACGAGAAGGATAAGCCCCACGATGAGGCGGAACAGATCGGTAAACGCGAGCGCCGCCTTGGAGACGGTGTAGAGAACGGTGACGAGAGGGGAGCGGATGGCATAGTCCCGCTCGCTCCCGACGTCATAGAGTTCGGTGAGGTCGGAGAGGTCGTCGAAGTAGAGCGCATAGGGGATCGTACTGCACGTCATCGCCTGCATGAATTCCCTCTCGGAGAAGCGGAAGTCCCCGTTCCCGTCCTCATCGTCCATGAACCCCGCTACCGTGACCTCCATCGTGTAATCGGGCGGCTCCCCTTGCGGGATCCGTTCGTAGCGGGTCAGCGTGAGTTTCTTGCCGATCTCCGCCTGCTCGTCGATGCCGCTCTCCGCAACCCCCAAGAGCTTTGCGTAGAGCGATTTTTTTACGATGACCTCGCCCGCTCGGAGTTCTCCCGCGAGGTTGCAGTAGCTCTGGCAGTCGACGGCGTGCGTCCCGTCGCTCATCCGCAGCGTCCCCGGATAGACGCTCCGCCCCATCTCTCTATCTGTCGTGTACGCCTCGAGGAAGCCGGGGTCAAACGAATAGGCAATGTTGAGGGTCTTGTCAAGCTCTTCGACCATGGCGGCATACGCCTCGGGGTCGACTTGCTCCCCCGCGGGGAGCGCGTCGATGACCGTTCCGTAGCGCTCCCTGTACCCCGTTGCGATGACGCCGACGGGGCGGAAGCGTGCGGCGATCGCCCTCCCCGTTGTGAGGTTTGCATACGGGTCGTCCGAGAGGGAGGCGTCCGAGGGGTTGTAGGCGAGAAAGCTGTCCGCGAAATAATCGGTGAGGACGATCTCGTCCCCCTCCGTCTCGAGCTTTCCCGAGAGGAGGGTGAGTTCGCCGTTCTCATCGCCGTATACTTTTTTCAGGTAGTTTACGTCCGTCACAAGCACGCCGAGCGCGGAGCTGCAGAAGAAGTTCGCGTAGTTCTCTTTGTCTTTGGGGACGGAGAACCCCTCGACCCCCCACACCGCGGGGTGGTAGGTGTGCGACATGACGGAGACGTTGCAGAGGGGATAGATCCCGCCCTTGTATCCCGCTTCGCGGAAGGCGGCAATGTCTTCTTGGGTGGCGCGCACCATGACATCCGTATTCAGCGCCTCGGCATACTCGCTCGTGCGGTAGCCCTTCTGCATGATGAAGGTGTCGGCGTCCTCCTCCTCGCGGAGGAGCCTTTGGATCTCGCCGTCGGGAGAGAACTGCGTAAAGAGCTGGCACACGCCCATGACGACCATCAGAAAGACGATGGTGAGTGCGGTTACGACGGTGCCCGCGATGCGCTTTTTGCCGAACAGGGAGAAGAGGGTCCTCCGCCCGTGCCGGCTCAGCTTGTGCGCGGCAAACCCCGTTCCCTCTCCTGCGGGTTCGGGCGGAAGGGTGGGGAGAAATCTGTTGTCCGCCTGTTCGAGCCGCCCCGCCCCGTCCCGCAGTTTTTCGTTGATTTTTTCGATCTGCTCCTCCGTGAACACCGTCCCCTTCCGGATGACGACCGTCTTCCCGCGGAAGGAGACGTCCTCGGCATCGGGGTTGCGGGAGATATCGCCCGCAATCTTCCCTTCGGAGAGTTCGAGGATGCGGTCCGCATACTTTTCCGCGTCGGGGCGGTTGTGGGAGACGATGACGACGAGCGCCGTCTCCGAAAGTTCTTTGAGGATATCAAGGACGATCCCGGAGGACTTTTCGTCGAGGTTGCCCGTCGGCTCGTCGGCGAGGATGAGTTTGGGTTTTTTTACGAGGACGCGCGCGATGGCCGCCCGCTGTTTCTGCCCGCCCGAAAGTTCGGCGGGGCGGCGGTCCGCGCAGTCCGAAAGCCCCACCCGCCCGAGCGCCTCTCTCACCGCCTCGCTGTTTTCCTCTCCCTTAAGCTCAAGGGCGAGCGCTACGTTTTCCTCCACGCTCAAGCCCTCGAGCAGGCAGTAATCCTGGAAGACGAATCCGACGCAGTCGTTGCGGAAGCGGTCGTAGTCCCTCTCGCGGAAGGAGGAGAACTTGTTGCCGCCGACGGTGATATCCCCCGCGGTGAGTTTGTCGCACCCGCCGATGAGGTTGAGGAGGGTGGACTTGCCGCACCCGCTCTTGCCCACGATGAAGACCATCCCGCGGTCCCCGAGCGTAAAGGAGACGCCGTCGAGTGCGACGACCCGTTTCTTGCCCCGCCCGTAGATCTTTGTGATATTTTTTACTTCGACCATACGCTCTCCGCCCGTAAGAAGTTACCTTTATTATAGCACAGCTTTTGCAACTTGCAAGGGGCATTTGTGCGGTCCTTCCGATTTTTTCGGTTCCCGCGGCTTCTCTCCGCGTTCATATTCGGGGGCGGGCGGACATACCCTAACCGTATGGAACAGTATCGTGAGACCGTCGAAAAGGTGTACGCATACGCGGAGAGTTCGGAGCGGGGGCTGTCCTCGGCGGAGGCGGCGCGGCGGCTCGGGGAGAGGGGAAAAAACGTTCTCAAAGAGGGGAAAAAGCGGAGCAAGCTCGGGCTGTTCTTCTCGCAGTTCAAGGACCTCATGACCCTCATTCTCACGGCGGCCGCCTTTCTCTCGGGGGTGCTTGCCTTTGTCACGGGGGACAGGAGCGAACTCGCGGATGCGGGCATCCTCCTCTTCGTCATCCTCCTCAACGCGATCGTCGGCTTCATCCAGCAGTACCGCGCCGACGCCGCCATCGAGAAACTGAAGGACCTCTCCCGCGCAACGGCGAAGGTCGTGCGGGACGGCGCCGTCAAAGAGATCGACGCGGAGGAACTCGTCGTGGGGGACGTGGTGGAGATCGGGGAGGGGGACAGGGTCCCCGCCGATTGCCGCATCCTCTCCTCGGAGGACTGCCGCGTGGACGAATCGGCGCTCACGGGGGAATCCAAGCCCGCGGCAAAGAGGGCGGGCGTCGTCCGCAAGGGCGCGCTCGCCGAGCGGAGCAACACCCTGCACCTCTCCTCCTTTTGCGTGAAGGGGAGTGCGCGGTGCCTCGTCGTCGCGACGGGCATGGACACCGAGACGGGCAAGATCGCCCACCTCCTCTCCTCGACGCCGCCCTCCCCCTCCTCCCTCGACAGGCTCATAAAAAAGCTCGGGAAGATCATCACGGTCACCGTCTTTGCGGTCGCCGCCGTCCTCTTCCTCTTCGGCCTTCTGGCGAGGCGGGTGAGTTTTCTCGACAATCTCATGACGGCGGTCGCCGTCGCCGTCGCGGCGATCCCCGAGGGGATGGGGGCGGTCGTCACCGTCATCCTCGCGATGGGGGTACGGCGGATGGCGAAAAGGCGGGCCATCGTGCGGAAACTCTCCGCCGTGCAGACCCTCGGCGGCTGCACCTGCATCTGCTCGGACAAGACGGGCACCCTCACCAAAAACCGCATGACGGTGGAGGAGATCGCAACCGACTTCTCTTCCCCCTCGGAGGTCCTCACCCGCACCCCCGCGCAGGAGGAGCTTTTGCGCTGTATCCGCGCCTGCCACTCCGTCAAGGGGAGCGCGGGCGGCTACATCGGCGACCCAACCGAGATCGCCCTCCTCGAATATGCGGACAGGGCGGAGTTTTCCTTCTCGCCCCGCATCGTCGGCGGCACCCCCTTCACCTCCGAGCGCAAGATGATGAGTGTTCTCGCGGAGGAGGGCGGGCGGCGTCTCTATGTAAAGGGTGCGCCCGACGTCCTCATAAAAAGGTGTACCCGCACGCGGACGGGGCCGATGACGGAGGAGAGGAAGAGAGAAATAGAGGAGCGCGTCACCCGCTTTTCCTCCCGCGCCATGCGCGTGCTTGCCTTTGCCGCGGGAGAGGGGGAGAGGGAGGAGAACCTCTGCTTTTTGGGGCTTTGCGCCCTCTTCGATCCCCCCAAGGAGGGGGCAAAGGAGGCGATCGCCCTCTGCCGCGAGGCGGGGGTGCGCACCGTGATGATCACGGGGGACGGCGCGGAGACGGCGTTTGCCGTTGCCTCCCGCCTCGGCATCGCAGAGAGCCGCGCGGAGGTCATCACGGGGGAGGAGATGGAGGCGCTCGGGGAGGAGTACGCCCGCCGTGCAAGGGAGTATTCGGTGTATGCCCGCGTCTCCCCCAAGCACAAGTCCGCCATCGTCAAGGCCCTCAAAGGGTGCGGCGAGGTGGTCGCCATGACGGGGGACGGCGTGAACGATGCGCCCTCCATCCGCGAGGCGGACGTAGGGATAGCCATGGGCTCGGGGACGGACGTCACCAAGAGCGCGGCGGACGTCGTCATCGCGGACGACGATTTCTCCACCGTCGTCAGGGCGGTCGAAGAGGGGAGGAGCGTCTTCTGCAACGTCCACAAGACCATCTCCTTCTTCCTTGCGACCAACCTCGCCGAGGTGCTTGCCGTCCTCATCGTCACCCTCTTCTTCCGCAACCTCTTCTTCCTCAACTCCACCCAGCTGCTGTGGATCAACCTCGTCACCGATTCCCTCCCCGTCCTCGCCCTCGGCGTGGAGAGAACGGAGGGGGCGATGCGCATGCCGCCCGTCTCCGAGCGGGACCTCTTTTCACGGCAGTCGGTCGCCCACATGGTGTTCTTCGGGCTGTTGCAGACGGCGCTCGTCGTGGGCTTGTTCGCATTCGGCGCGCGGGCATGGGGGAACGGCCCCGCGGCAACGGCCGCCTTTCTCACTCTCTCCTTTGCGGAACTCCTCCACGCCTTCAACGTGCGGGGGGCTTACGGGAAAACGAACCCCTTTTCCAACCGCGTCCTCCTTCTCACCGCGGCGGCGGGGATCCTCCTCAACGTTCTCGTCGTCCTCCTCCCGCCCCTCGCCTCCGCATTCGGGCTGTACGCCCTCGGGTGGAGAGAGTGGCTCTGGGTATTCATCTGTTCTTCGGTGCAGCTCCCCGTCGGCGCCGTATACCATGCGATCTCCCGTTTCGCGGCACGAAAAAAGGAGGGGCGAAGCGCCCCCCGCGGGTGGAGAAAAAAGGTCAGAATTGCTTAAAAACGTACCCCATGTCGCGAAAACGGGCGATGATGGCGGGCAGAGCCTGCGCGGTCGCACGGTGGGGCGCGGAGTCGTGCAGAAGGAGGATGACCCTGTTTTTCCCCTTTGCCGTCTTCACCGCGGTCTCCGTGAGTGTCTCCGCCGAGGCATGGGGGATCTCTTCGTCCCCGCACACGGCGTTCCAAGCGATCACGGCGAAGCCCTCCCCTTCGAGGAGGGCCTTTTGCCGCGCATAGTCCTTCGTGCCGCCCCCGGGGAAGCGGTATACCGCGGGGGTCACGCCCGCCGTCTTTTCGATGAGGGCCTTGCAGCGGCGCACGTCTTCGAGGAGCGCCCCGTCGGAGGCATAGATCTCCCCGTAGCGGTGGGTGTAGGAATGCACGCCGAGGGTGTGCCCCTCCCGCGCGATCCGCGCCAACACGTCCTCCCGCCCCGCAATGCGCTCGCCCACGACGAAAAAGGTTCCCTTCACCCCCTCCTCTTTGAGGGTATCGAGGATGCGCCCCGTCACAACGGTACTCGGCCCGTCGTCAAAGGTGAGGTAAATTTCCTTTTCCTCCTCCGCATAGGAGATGACGGGCACCGCCGTCATGCGCGCCCCGAGGTGGGCGAGGAAGACGAGGATCGCGATAAAGAGGACGACGGCGGGAATGTATCTTCTCTGCATACTCCGAGTTTGCCGAATTTGCGCGGAATTATTTACTTTTTCCGCGCTTTGTGCTATAATGCGGTCAGAGCGCCGAAAAAGGGCGCGGCCCTCACGGGCAGGAGGAAATTATGATCCAAAAGAAACTCTTCGGTCACACGCGGGACGGGCGGGCGGTCTACGCCTTCACCCTCACGGACGGGGCGGCGCACGCCACCGTTCTCGACTACGGCGGCATCGTGCAGAGCCTCGTCGTACCCGACCGCAACGGAAGGCCCACCGACGTCGTCCTCGGCTATCCCGACGTCGAGGGCTACGAGAAGAACGGCGGCTACCTCGGCGCCCTCATCGGCAGGTTCGGCAACCGCATCGGCAAGGGAAAGCTCGTGATAGACGGCAAGGAGTATGCTCTCCACCTCAACGACCGCGGCAACCATCTCCACGGCGGAAAGGAGGGGTTCAACGTCAAGACTTGGGCGGCGGAGACCGCGGGGGACACCTTGCGCCTCTCCATTCTCTCTCCCGACGGGGAGGAGAACTACCCCGGCAATCTCTCCGTCACGGTGGAATACACCTTCAAGAACAGGACGCTGAAGATCGCCTACCGCGCCGTCACCGACAGGAGAACGGCGGTCAACCTCACGAACCACGCCTACTTCAACCTCGGCGGGGAGGGCAAGGGGGACATCCTCGGGCATGTGCTTACGATCGGGAGCGATTGCATCGTCCCCACGAACGACACGATGATCCCCGAGGGCGGCTTCCGCGCCGTGAAGGATACCCCCTTCGATTTCAACGAACCCAAGCCCATCGGCAGGGATATCGGCCAAAAGGACATCGACCTTCGGCAGGGGAACGGGTACGACCACTGCTACGTGCTTCGCAACAAGTGCGGAACGTATGCCGAGTATGCGTCCGCCGAGTGCCCCGAGACGGGCATCCGCATGACCTGCGGGACCGACATGCCCGCCGTCCAGCTGTACACGGGCAACGGCCTCAACCAGCAGGGCAAGAGCGGGTACTACGGCAAGCGGTGCGGATTCTGCCTTGAGACGCAGGCCATTCCCAACAACGTGAACGTGCCCGAATACGCCGCCCGCGGAAGCTCCGTTCTCTCCCCCGGCGAGATCTATTCCTTCGTTGCGACCTACCGCTTCGACACGGTATAAAGAGTTACGGCCCCCCCTGCAAGGGGGGCTTTTTGATGACATGGGGTGGGAAAACGCCCCGTATAACAAAAAAAGCGCCCCGCAGCTGCGGAGCGCCGTATTTTGTTTTATCGGAGAACAAGCCCGAGGATCGCCCAGAGGAGCAGAAGGAGAACGAGCAGCCCCCACAGGGAGCATTTGCCGCACTCGCGGGCAAGATCGTGCTTGCTGCGGTACCATGTGAAGAAGAGCGCGATCCCGGCGGGGAAGCATGCGGCGGAGAGGATCTGCCAGCCGATGAGTTTCCCGTCCGTGAATTTCCCCTTGAAGTAAGGCCCGATCGAGGCATAGAACCCGACGGACGCAGAGACGCTCACCGCAAAGCCGAGCGCGATGAAGGCGACGGCGATGATGAGGTAGAGCCAAGAAAGCTCGAATACGCCCATCGTGTTGGTGATGAGGTTCATCACCATCGAGATGATGCCGACGCTTAAAAAGAAAGAGACGTCGCGCTCGGTATGCTTATTGAGATAGGCATAGTAGACAAGCACGAATCCCGTGAGAACGAGCGTGATCACGCTCAACGCAATCAAAAAGCCCTGCATAACGATTTTCCCCCATATCGAAATACTTTCTTACATTATAGTACGCGGGCGGGCGGATGTCAAGATGAAAAATAAAATTTTTGTGAATTTTTTCTGTTCTTTACGGGGAGGGGGCGGGCACCCTTTCCGCAGCCGTATCATAGGATGAAGAGACCGCACCCCGCCCATTTGCGGGGGGACGGACGGGGGTCTTACGAATGCAATGGTTCTGCTCGCTCGACGTATGGTTGCAGGCGCTTCTCGCCTCTCTTCTCACCTATTCCTTTGCGGCGCTCGGCGCCATGCTCGTCTTCTTCGCGGGGCGGATCGGCAAGACCGCCCTCACCGCCCTCACGGGGGGAGCCGCGGGCATCATGATCGCCGCCTCCTTCTTCTCCCTCCTCCTTCCCGCCCTCGGCTACGAGAGCTTCCTCCCGCCCTATCTCACCGTCTCTTTCGGGTTCCTCCTCGGCGGGGGGTTCATCGTCCTCTCCGATCTCCTCTTTTCCCGTAAAATTGCAAAGGCAAAGGGGGACGGCAGGGCGTGGCTCGTCTATCTTGCCGTCACCCTCCACAATCTTCCCGAGGGGATGGCGGTAGGGGTGAGTCTGGCGGTGGCGGCGGGCGACCCCGCGGCGACCGCCCTCGCCATGGTCTTCGCGTTCGGCATTGCCGTGCAGAACTTTCCCGAGGGGGCGTGCGTCGCCTTCCCGCTCAGGACGGGGGGAATGGGGCGGGGCAAGAGCTTTTTTCTCGCCCAGCTCTCGGGGGCGGCGGAGATCCCCGCCTGCATCCTCGGCGCCGTCGCCGCGAGTTTTGTAGCGGGGCTTCTCCCGTGGGCGCTCTCCTTTTCGGCGGGCGCGATGATCGCCGTCGTCTGCTCCGAACTCGTCCCCGAGAGTTTTTCGGGGAACAAAACGGTCGCCTCGGCGAGCATTCTTTTGGGGTTCTGCCTCATGATGATCCTCGATATCGCCCTCGGGTAGCATAATTTTCGGGAGGGCGTCCATACTTTTCGGTATGGAAGAACGGGAAAAAATTGCCGGGAAGCAGGTTTCGGCGGCGAGGACGGCGGTCGTCGTGGGCGGTTCCTCGGGGATCGGCAAGGAGACGGCGCTCCGCCTTTCCGCCCTCGGGTACCGCGTGACCAATATCTCCCGCACCCCGTGCAAGGGGGAGCGGATCGCAACGGTGACGGCGGATGCGGCACAGGAGGGGGAGCTTGCGCGGGCGATCGTCTCCGTATGCGCAGAGACGGGGAGCCTCGACCTGCTCGTCTACTCCGCGGGGTTCTCGATGGCCGCCCCCCTCGAACACGCGAAGAGCGGGGACTACAGGTACCTCTTCGAGGTCAACTACTTCGGCGCGGTGGAGGCGATCCGCGCGGCGGCGCCCTTCCTCAAAAAGAGGGGAGGGCGGGTGGTGCTTGTCGGCTCCCTCGGCGGGGACATGCCCATTCCGTACGACGGGTTCTATTCCTCCTCCAAGGCGGCGCTCTGCATGCTGGCGCGGGAGACCGACCTCGAGCTTCGCGGAAGGGGGGTACGGGTAAGCGCTCTTCTGCCCGGAGGGACGGCGACCGACTTCACCTATTCGAGGCGGGTGTACGGCTCGGAGGACACCCGCGAGTACGCCCGCTCGGTGCGCAAGGCCTCCGCCGCGCTCGCGAACATGGAGCAGGGCGGAATGAATCCCTCTCTCGTCGCGGACGCCATCATCAAGCTCGCCGCGAAGAAAAATCCCCCCACCGTGTCCGTGGCAGGGGGCAAAAACGGCGTTGTGCGGTACCTCTACAAGATGCTCCCCGAGCGGGTGACCGATTGGTTCGTGCGCCGCAAATTCAACCAGAAATAGGGTTACGCTTTTCGCCCTTTTTTGCTTCTCCTCGAGGACGCCGTAGGCGTGCCTTGCGCTGAAGCTCCGCCGCTGCGCGGCGGTGATGAGGTGTATGAAAATTGTTTAACACCTCATCCGTCCCCTGCGGGGACACCTTCCCCTCGCAAGGGGAAGGCAAGGGTCGGGCGGAGAGATTCCTCATGCGTCTGTGCCGCCCGCCCGCAACTGCGGGCGGGCGGCACAGACGATTCGGAATGACGTACAAAAGAGCCGCGGCGGGGGAGAGGGGCGCACGAACACGCCATGTCTCGACGATGCTCGACATGACGTGCGCCCTGTGCGTAATCGTCCTCACACGTCATTCCGACGCCGCCCGTGCGACCCGCCACGTCATTCCGACGCCGCGCCCTTTGCGGCGGAGGAACCTCGTCCTTTCCGAAACAGAGTTTCCTCACTCCGTTCGGCATGACGGAATGGGAGGCGGCGGGGCAACACAGCCGCCCGTGTCTCTCCCGCACAAAAATCGTTCGAACATTTCCCCCTCATTCGCTTGACGCAGAGGGGCGGTTTTTGCTATAATACTGTCATGAACAGAGCAGGCGGGTTTCTTCGCGGCAAGCGGGGAGAAAATTCAATCGTTCGTTCGTGAAAAGGCAGTTTTTTCTACGCGGAAAAAACCTGCCTCCTTTTATTTTTTCGGAGGTTGCAGGATGAAAAAGGTTGCCGTTCTGATGGGTTCCGATTCCGATCTCCCCGTCGTCGGGAAGGCATTTCAGGTGTTCGAAGAACTCGGCATCCCCTACGAGGCGCACATTTATTCCGCCCACCGCACGCCCGAAGAGGCGCACGCCTTTGCGCGGGACGCGGAGAAAAACGGCTTCGGCGTCATCATCGCCGCGGCGGGCATGGCGGCGCACCTTGCGGGGGCGATCGCCGCGAATACCGTCCTCCCCGTCATCGGTGTCCCGATCTGTTCGGGCGGGCTTGGCGGGCTGGACGCCCTCCTCTCCACCGTTCAGATGCCCTCGGGCATTCCCGTGGCGACGGTCGCTGTCGACGGTGCGAAGAACGCAGCCTATCTTGCGGCGGAGATCCTCGCCCTCTCGGACGGGGCGCTCGGCCAAAAGCTCCTCGGCCAACGCGAAGAGGGGAGGAAGGGGGTCCTCGAAAAGGACGCCCGTCTCTCCGGTCGATCCGATAAATGACCCGTTCGGGCAAAACATACAGGAGGATACGGATATGGAAAAGAAAGAGCAGCTGTACGAAGGCAAGGCGAAGAAGGTCTTCGCGACGGACGACGAGAATCTTGTCATCGTCTCCTACAAGGACGACGCGACGGCGTTCGACGGCCTCAAAAAGGGCACCATCGCGGGCAAGGGCGTCGTCAACAACCGCATGACGAACAGGATGATGCAGCTCCTCGAAAAGGAGGGGGTGCCCACCCATTTCGTGAAAGAACTCTCCGAGCGGGAGACCCTCGTGAAGAAGGTGAAGATCGTTCCCCTCGAGGTCATCATCCGCAACGTGTCCGCCGGCTCCTTCTCCAAGCGTTACGGGGTGGAAGAGGGCATTCCCTTCGACGAACCCACCATCGAGTTCTCCTATAAGAACGACGATCTGCACGATCCCCTCATCAACGACTACCACGCGATCGCCCTGCACCTTGCGACGAGGGAGGAGATCGAACTTATCAAGCAATACGCGTTTAAGGTGAACGAGGTATTGAAAGCGTATTTCCTGACCCTCGGCGTAAAACTCATCGACTTCAAGCTCGAATTCGGCAAGACGGCGGAGGGGACGATCGTCCTCGCGGACGAGATCTCCCCCGATACCTGCCGCTTCTGGGACGCGAAGACCAATGAGAAGCTCGATAAAGACAGGTTCCGCCGTGACCTCGGCGGCGTTGAGGACGCGTACAGGGAGATCTTCAAGCGAGTTTCGGGGAAGTAATTTCCGCATCGGTCCGCGCAAGTTTTTGCGCGGATGATCCTTTTCATCCGGAGAAAATTATGTCACAGCTACACGAAGAATGCGGCGTATTCGGCATCTTTGCGCCCGGCGTACAGGACGTGGCGAGTACCTCTTACTATGCGCTCTTTGCCCTGCAGCACCGCGGGCAGGAATCGGCGGGCATCGTCGTCAACCGCGACGGCGTCTTCACCTCTTACAAGGACGAAGGGCTTGTGAACGACGTCTTCACGGCGGAGAACCTCGCCCGTCTCGGCGAGGGGAACATGGCGATCGGGCACGTCCGCTATTCCACGACGGGTGCGGGCGGCAGGGAAAACGCCCAGCCCATCGTCGTCAACCACTTAAAGGGCAACATGGCGCTCGCCCATAACGGGAACCTTGTCAACTCCTACGAACTCCGCAGCGAACTCGAGGAGGAGGGGAGCATCTTCCACACGACGACGGACACCGAGGTCATCTCCTACATCATCACCAAGGA
>CANRFW010000035.1 GCA_947630035.1 uncultured Clostridia bacterium
TCCGCCGGAAACAAATTTTTCTCCGATAGATATTTTCCCTCAAGTCTGCCGAGGAAATCGGTACACATATTTATATATTCCGTGTACCGGGAATCGAAAGGAGAAAGACATATGAGAAAGAGATGGTTCGCGTTGACTCTTGCGCTCCTGATGGCGGCGATCTTCGTTCCCGCCCTCACCGCATGCGGCGACAAAGGCGAAACGCACGTTTGCGGGCATGTCTGCGAAGAGTGCGGCAAATGCACGGATGCGGCCTGTACCGACCCCGTCTGCGCGGATAAGTGCGCGGGGCACGAGACCCCTCCGCCTCCTGTAGGGCACACATGCGAGCATGTCTGCGAGCTGTGCGGCAAGTGTACGGATACGGCCTGCACCGATCCCGCCTGTGCGGATAAGTGCGCGGGACACCCCGATCCCTCCAAAGAGGGCACCTTTACGCCCATTACCGAACCCGTAGCGGGCAAGTATTACATGGGCATGAAGTGCAGCGGCGACGTGTATTACTACGTCAAGGGCGGCATGAACGGGTATTACATGGCGACCTCGACGAACGCGGCGGAGGCGGCCGTCGTCACTCTCATCAAGGACGGCGACGGGTGGCTCCTGAAACTCGGCAATCAATACATGGAGATCGAGAACAGCAACGGGCATATCAATGCCGTGTACAAATCCACGCGCACCGCGGGCAAGAACTGGACGTGGGATGCGACCTATAACATTTTCACCTGGGAAAACGGCACATACTTCTTCGGCACCTACGGCACGTTCAACACGGTCGGCGGCGGGGACTACGCTTCACACGCGGCGGATAACTACAAGGCGCAGCTCGGCCTGTTTGCCTGATGAGGGAAAGTCCGCATAAGCGGTAACCGAAACCGAAAGAGTCGGGGGAAGAAATTCCCCCGATTTTTTGTGCGGAAAATCGCGGAAAGCGTTTTGCGGGACGGAGGAGCGGGTATAAATAGAGTTGAAACAATAAGGAGAATTCATCATGGAAAGACAGGGCAATATCAAGATCTCGAGCGAAAACATGATGCCGATCATCAAGAAGTGGCTGTATTCGGAGAAGGATATCTTCCTCCGCGAGATCGTCGCGAACGCGCAGGACGCAATCACCAAACTCAAGAAGCTCGTCTCCCTCGGCGAGGCGGAGACGGACGGCAAGTACCGCGTGACGGTGACGGCGGACGAAAAGGAAAATACCCTCACCGTGGAGGACAACGGCATCGGCATGACGGAGGAGGAGGTCGAGGCGTACATTACGCAGATCGCCTTCTCGGGCGCCGCCGACTTTGTGGAGAAGTACGAAAAGGCGGGGGGAGACGGCATTATCGGGCACTTCGGGCTCGGCTTCTACTCCGCGTATATGGTCTCCGACCTCGTGGAAATTTACACGAAATCTTACCGCGAGGGGGCAAAGGCGGTGCATTGGAGTTCGGACGGCAACAGCACCTACTCCATCGGCGACTGCGACCGCACGGAGCGCGGCACGAAGATCGTGATGCACCTTGCAAAGGAGGAGAGCGAATTCGCACGGGAGAGTACCGTAAGGCGTCTGCTCGGCAAGTACTGCTCCTTCATGCCCTATGAAATTTATCTCGACCCGAAGGGGGAGGACGACAAGCCCGTCAACACGACGGAGCCTCTCTACACCCGCCAGCCGAAAGACTGCACGGAGGAGGAGTATAAGACCTTCTACCGCGAGACCTTCTCCGACTACAACGAACCGCTCTTCTGGATCCACCTCAACATGGAGTACCCCTTCCGTCTCAAGGGCATTCTCTACTTCCCCAAGGTCAAAAAGCAGGTGGAACTCGAGAGGGGACAGGTCAAGCTCTACTGCAACCAAGTGTTCATCGCGGACAATATTAAGGAGGTCATCCCCGAGTTTCTGATGCTCCTGAACGGCGTGATCGACTGCCCGGATATCCCCCTCAACGTCTCCCGCTCCTTCCTGCAGAACGACAAAGAGGTGCAGAAGATCGCAAAGCACATTACGAAGAAGGTTGCAGACAAACTCACCGAACTGTTCAGAAACGACAGGGAGAGGTATGAGAAGTGCTGGCAGGACCTTGCGACGTTTGTAAAGTTCGGCTGCATCAAGGACGACGACTTCTATAATAAGGTAAAGGATATCATCATCTACAAGAACCTCGCGGGCGAGTACCGCCCCGTCGTCTCCTACTTCGGCGAAGAGGTGAGTGAGGAGGACGCAAAGGCGGGCAAGGAGCCGAAAGCCGCCTACTACGTCTCGGACGAGAGCAAGCAGGCGCAATATATTTCCATGTTCAAGGAGGCGGGGCTGGACGCGATCGTGTGCGATACCTATATCGACCCGCACTTCATAAGCTACCTCGAATACAAGAACCCGACCAAGGTGCGCTTTTTGCGCATCGATGCGGATGTGGACGGCGCTCTCAAGGAAGCGGGCGGCGAGGACAAGGAGATCGAGGAGATCTTCCAAAAGCACCTCGGCGACGAAAAGGTAAAAATTAAGACGGAAAAACTGAAAAATGCGGGGGTGCCCGCGGTTGTGAATGTGTCCGAATTCATGCGCAGAATGTCAGAAATGAACAGTTTCTACCGCATGGGGGAGGGCCCGGAGGACATGACTCTCGTCGTAAACACCGCAAATCCTGCCGTTTCCGCCCTCAAGGGGGTGGAGGAAGAGGCACAGGCGCTCGCCGTAAAACAGATCTTTTACCTTGCAAAGATGAGTTATCGCCCGCTCCCGCCCGCGGATGCGGAGGCGTTTGCGGCAGCTTGCGTTTCTTTGCTCGAAAAATATTTGAAAAAGTGATATAAAATTTCATTTTAGCTCTTGACATATTGAAAAAAGACTGCTATAATACTTTACGGCTGAATAGAGTTGACAATACGCGCGCATTATGCGGTACGTTAGATCGCTCGGCGCCACAGGAGGAATATAAAAAATGAACGGTACGGTTAAGTGGTTCAGCGACGGCAAGGGTTACGGATTCATCTCCAACGATGAGGGCGGTGACGATATTTTCGTTCACTTCTCCGCCATCCAGACCCAAGGCTTCCGCACTCTGAAGGAAGGGCAGAAAGTCACGTTTGAGACGGAACCCGACCCCAAGGACAGTGGCAAGCTCCGCGCTGTCAACGTCGTGCCCCTTTCGTAAGAAACAGGCCAAAGCAACGAAAAAACGCGCCGATCCTTCGGCGCGTTTTTCTGTGCATCGTTCAATCTTCTTCGTCTTTGGTCTGCGATTTGCCCTCGGCGAGCATTTCGCGGTAACGTTCGAGTATCAGATTCTGCAGCATTTCTCGCGTTTCGGTGTTGAGGGGATGGGCGATATCCTTATATTCGCCGTCGGCAGTTTTCCTCGAGGGCATGCCGATAAAGCACTCGCCGTCACGCTCGAAAATTTTAATGTCGTGTACCACGAAACAGTCGTCGATCGTGATCGAAGCGACTGCGCGAAGTCTCCCGTCGCTATGGCGGACTTCGCGGATGCGAACATCAGAAACCTTCATAAACCTACCTCCGTATCCAGTTTCCTTTCTGCTCACCATATTATCATAAAATGCAGGAAAAAACAATAGTTTTACCGAAAAAAATCGTAAAAATATTCAAGAAAATTCACAAATCGCGGGGATGAAGGCATAAAATGGCGTATGTATTCGCCCCATACGCCCTTTTCCGAATGCTATTTCGTCGGGATAGGCGGCGTAAGCATGAGTGCGCTTGCGCTGTTTTTACACGAACACGGCCTTAAAGTGCGGGGCTGTGACCAGCATGAAAGCACGTTTACGGAGAAAGTCCGCGCGGCGGGGATCCCCGTACGGATCGGGGAAGAGGAGATAACGGAGGGCGCTGTCGTCTACACGGGCGCGGCGGACCCCGAGACCCACCCGCAGCTTCTTTCCGCAAAGAGAGCGGGGAAGACCCTCCTCTCCCGCGCGGAGCTTTTGGGGCTTGTCGCAGACGGGTTCCCGCATGTTCTCTCCGTTGCGGGCTGCCACGGCAAGACGACCTGCACCTCCATGCTCGCGCACATTTTCCGCGAGGGCGGGCGGGGCTTCACCTGCCATATCGGCGGGGAGGACCTCGATCTCGGCAATTACGCCTGCGAGGGGGAGGACTACTTCATCACCGAGGCGTGCGAGTTCCGCCGCAGTTTTCTCCACCTCACGAGCGAGACGGGCATCGTCCTCAATACCGACCTCGACCACACCGATTGCTACCCGTCCCGCGCCTCCGTTCTTTCCGCCTATGCCGCCTTTGCCGCGCGATGCAGGCGGGCGATCGTCAACGAAGACGACCCCCTCGGCCGCACCCTTCCGCATGCGGCGAGCTTCGGCATCCACGGGGGAGATTACCGCGCCGCCGATCTCCGCGGGGAGGGGGAGCGGTACTCTTTCACGGTCACGGAGGGGGGCGCGCCCCTCGTGCGCATCCGCCTGCGCGTCCCCGGGCGGGTACACGTCTACAATGCCCTCGCCGCCTTTGCCGCCGCGCGTCTTTCGGGCTTTTCGGCGGAGGAGATAAAGAGGGGTGTGGAGAGCTTCCGCGGGGTGAAGCGCCGCTTCGAGCGGGTCGGCACCGTCGGCGGCGCACCCGTCGTCTGCGACTATGCCCACCATCCGCGGGAGATCGCGGAGGCCGTCCGCACGGCCGCGCGGCTCACGGAGGGAAGGGTGCTGCTCGTCTTCCAACCCCACACCTACTCCCGCACGCGGGACCTCATGGAGGAGTTCGTCGAAGTTCTCGGAAGGGCGGAGCATCTTCTTCTCTACCGTACCTTTGCGGCGCGGGAGAAGTTCGACTTCGCGGGGAGCGCCGCGGCGCTTACGGCAGCCCTCCCGCAGGCGGAGTACGTCCAATCGCCCGAGGGGCTGAAAAGGAGGCTCCTGCGGGAAAAACCCTGCGGGGAGGACCTCATCCTCGTCCTCGGCGCGGGGGATATCTATGAGATCGTAAAGAGCATTCTCGATTAAAGAAAAAGGCAATGGCAAAAGGGGCGTGCGGCGGGAGGGCCGCGCGCCTTTCCGTATACAAAAAATTTTCCGTTTCGGGGCAAAAAATTTGAATTTGGTCTTGAAAGTAAGCGCAAGATATAGTATAATACGGTATAGACAACCCGGGCTGCGCGCTGGATGCGCCGTCGGTCCGGACGGAGGAAAGGGGAGAATGCAGAAGACGGAAGCGCGCGGACAGAAGGATACCGATTTCCCGCTTCATCTCTATCACCACGGCGCGAACGACAGGATCTACGAACTCTACGGCGCTCACCCCGCCGTAAGAGAGGGCGAGAGCGGATATATTTTCCGCGTCTGGGCGCCCCATGCGCAGACGGTCTCCGTCGTGGGGGACTTCAACGGATGGGACGAGCAGGCAAACCCCATGGAGCGCATGGTGGACGAACAGAGCTTCGAGGTGTTCATCGGGGGCGTGAAAGAGTACGACGTCTACAAGTATTGCGTGACGACGGCGGACGGGCGTAAACTCATGAAGGCGGATCCCGTCGGTTTCCACACCGAGACCCCGCCCGCGACGGCTTCCAAGCTCTACGACCTCGAGGGGTACGTTTGGGGAGACAAGGAATATTTTTCCGCCCTCTCCCGTAAAAATATCTATGCCTCGCCCGTCAATATCTACGAGTGCAATCTTCTCTCGTGGAAACGCCATGCGGACGGCAACTTCTATTCCTATTCCGACCTTGCGCGGGAGCTTGTTCCCTATGTCAAGGAGATGGGGTACACGCACGTCGAATTCATGCCCGTAACGGAATATCCCTACGAGGGTTCGTGGGGGTATCAGGTGACGGGCTATTTTGCGGTCACCTCCCGCCTCGGCACCCCGAAGGATTTCATGCACCTCGTGGACGAGTTCCACAGGGCGGGGATCGGGGTCATCGTCGACTGGGTGCCCGCCCACTTCCCGAAGGACGCCCACGGGCTTTACGAGTTCGACGGGCAGCCCCTCTACGAGAGCAGCCAATGGGACAGGATGGAACACAAGAGCTGGGGGACCCGCCGCTTCGACTACGGCAGGGAGGAGGTCCTCTCTTTCCTCATCTCGGCCGCCTGCTATTTCTTCGATAAATTCCATGTGGACGGCCTGCGGGTGGACGCGGTCGCCTCCATGCTCTATCTCGATTACGACAAGAAACCGGGGGAGTGGGTCCCCAATATCTACGGCGAGAACAAGAACCTCGAGGCGATCGCCTTTCTCCGCCGTCTCAACGAGGCCGTGTTCCGCCGCTTCCCGTATGCACTCATGATCGCCGAGGAATCGACGGCGTGGGGGCTTGTCACCAAACCCGGCTCGGTGGGGGGGCTCGGCTTCAACTTCAAGTGGAACATGGGCTGGATGAACGACATGCTCTCCTACCTCTGCCTCAACCCGTTCTTCCGCATGGGAAGCCACAACAAACTGACCTTCTCCATGATGTACGCCTTCTCCGAGAACTATGTTCTCCCCATCTCGCACGATGAGGTGGTCCACGGCAAGTGTTCCCTCATAGGCAAGATGCCGGGGACCTATGAGGAGAAGTTCGCGGGAGTGCGCGCCTTCCTCGGCTATATGACGGCGCACCCCGGCAAAAAACTCAATTTCATGGGCTACGAATTTGGGCAGTTCAAGGAATGGGACTACAAGGAGGGGCTGGAATTCTTCCTGCGCGATACCTACGAACTGCACGGCAAGCTCTCCGTCTTCGTAAAGGAACTCAATGAGTTCTACAGCGCAACGCCCGCCCTCTATGAAGTGGAGGACTCGTGGGAGGGCTTCGAGTGGCTCGCCCCCGACGATGCCGACCGCAATATCGTCTCCTTTATCCGCCGCGACCGCGCGGGGAACGAAGTCATCGCGCTCGTCTCCTTCTCGGGGGCGGATGCGGACGACTATCTCCTCGGGGTCAACGGAAAGGGGAGATACAAAGTAATTTTCTGCACGGACGACAAGAAGTACGGCGGGACGGGCAAACTTACGAGAAAGACGATTTCCGCCGTCAAGCGCCCGAGCCACGGCAAGGAGTATTCTCTCCCCGTACATATGCCGAAACTCTCCTGCCTGTATCTCGTGCGCCTGCCCGACCAACCGAAATCCACGCCGCATAAGGCGGCATCACAAAACAAGAAGAGGGGGTAACACCGAAAATGAGAAGAAAAAAGGAATGCGTCGCCATGCTCTTGGCGGGCGGACAGGGTTCGAGACTGTACGCCCTCACCAATAACATTGCAAAGCCCGCGGTCGCGTTCGGCGCGAAGTACCGCATCATCGACTTCCCGCTCTCCAACTGCATCAACTCGGGGATCGATACGGTCGGCGTCCTCACGCAGTACGAGCCGCTCGAACTGAACGAGTATATCGGCAACGGCCAGCCGTGGGATCTCGACCGCGCGTTCGGCGGCGTACACATTCTCTCGCCCTATCAGGCCAAGAAGAAATCCTCGTGGTTCGAGGGCACCGCGAACGCCATCTACCAGAACATGCACTTCATGCAGAAGTACAACCCCGACTACGTTCTCATCCTCTCGGGCGACCATATCTATAAAATGGATTACGCCGCCATGCTCCGCACACACAAGGAGACGGGGGCGGACTGCACGATTGCGGCGATCGAAGTGCCCATGAAGGAGGCCTCCCGCTTCGGCATCCTCAACACCCGCGAGAACGGGGAGATCTATGAGTTCGAGGAAAAGCCCAAACAGCCCAAGAGCAATCTCGCCTCGATGGGCATCTATATCTTCACGGCGGCAAAACTCTACAAGTATCTTGCGGAGGACGACGCCGATCCCAACTCCGAGAAGGACTTCGGCAAGAACATTCTTCCCAAAATGCTCGCGGCAGGGGAGAAAATGTACTCCTACCGTTTCAGCGGCTATTGGAAGGACGTGGGCACCATTTCCTCCCTCTGGGAATCGAATATGGATCTGCTCGGCAGCAATCCCGTGTTCGACGTATCGGACGCCGATTGGAAGATCCACTCCCGTAACCCGCTCGCCCCGCCCGAATACGTGGGGGACAAAGCGATCGTGCAGAACAGCATGGTCGCCCTCGGCTGCGAGATCGAGGGGACGGTGCAAAACTCCGTGCTTGCCTCCAACGTCGTGGTCGAAGAGGGGGCCGTCGTAAAGGACAGCGTCATCATGGCGGGCACTGTCGTGAAGGCGGGCGCGCAGGTCGTCTACTCCATCGTGGATGAGAACGTCACCGTCGAGAGCGGCGCTTCCGTCGGCGAGGAGAAGGGGAGCGGCGCGGGCATCGCCGTCCTCGGAAGGGACATCGTCATCGCCGCGGGGACGAAGATCGCGGGCGGCAAGATCGTAGATAAGGATTACAAGGGGGATTAAAGGGATGGCATATTCGGCAGTGGGAGTGATCTTCTCCAACATTCACGATGACAACGTAAGCGAACTTTCCCGCCACAGAACGATGGCGTCCATTCCCTACGGCGGAAGATACCGCCTCATCGACTTCGCCCTCTCCAACATGGTGAACTCGGGCATCGATACGGTGGGGATTGTCACGAAGAACAACTACCAGTCTCTCATCGACCATCTCGGTAGCGGCAAGGATTGGGACCTCGCGAGAAAGGACGGAGGCATCATTCTTCTTCCGCCCTATTCGGACGAGACGGACGCGCCCTACAAGAGCCGCCTCGAGGCCCTCAAAGGGGTAACGGGCTTTCTCAACCGCAGAAACGAGCAGTACGTCGTCATCTCCGACTGCGACGGCATCGCCCGCATGGATATCAGCGACATTCTCCGCTATCACGAGGAGAAGGGCGCGGATATCACCATGGTCTATCACAGGGAAAAGGACGCCGAGTCCTCCTATTACATGACCCTTTCGCCCGACAAGACGGGGAGGATCACGGGCATCAAGATCAATCCGCGCATCGAGGGAGAGATCGACCTCTATGTGAATTTCATGGTGATGAGCAGGGAGTTCCTCATCAACATTATCCAGGACGCCGTCACCCGCGGCTACTCGAGTTTCGGCAGGGATATCCTCACCAAAAACCTCGATACGCTGAAGATCTACGGCTATGAGTTCACGGGATACTACGCCTGCATCTCTTCCATGCAGAAATACTATCTCCACTCGATGGAACTTCTCGACCGCAAGGTGCGCGAGGAGCTTTTCGGCGCGCGCGACATTTATACAAAGGTACGCGATTCCGCGCCCTCGAAATATGTGGAGGGAGCGGTCGTCAAGAATTCCCTCATCTCGGACGGGTGCCTCGTGGAGGGGACGGTGGAAAACTGCATCCTCTTCCGCGGCGTCAAAGTGGGGAAGGGGAGCGTGGTGCGCAACTCCATCATCATGCAAGATACGGTGATCGAATCGGGCGTCCGCCTCGACTGCGTCATCACCGATAAGAATGTCGTCATCCGCGACAGGCGCAACCTTGCAGGCTGTCCCGCTCTGCCGTACTTCATCGGCAAGGGCAGGATGCTGTAAACCGCAAGGGGGACCCGAGAGGGGCAAAAATCATAAAGGGGGTAGGAAAAATGGCTACACAGAGGAAAACAAAGTCCGCGGCAAAACCCGAAAAAACCATCGAGGTGGTGACGGCGCCCGCAGCTCCCGTGCGGGAGGAGGCGCCCGAACTTACCGTCGAGGCGAAGAAGAAGATCCTCTTCGTCGCATCCGAGGCCGCGCCCTTCATTGCGACGGGCGGCCTTGCGGAGGTGGTCGGCTCCCTTTCCAAGGCGCTCGCCGCTTCCGACCGCTACGACGTGCGCGTCATCCTGCCGCTCTATCAGGACGTGAAGAGGGAGTACCGCAAGGACTTCAAGTTCATCGGCAACCTCTTCGTGCCGCTCTCGTGGCGCAACCAATATTGCGGCATCTTCGAGTACGAAAAGGACAACGTCACCTTCTACTTCGTGGATAACGAATATTACTTTAAGCGCCCCGGCTGCTACGGCTACTACGACGACGGCGAGCGCTTCGCCTTCTTCTGCCGCAGCGTGATGGAGATCCTCGGGTTCATCGGCTTCTATCCCGACGTTCTCCATTGCCACGATTGGCAGGCGGCGCTTGCGGCCCTGTACCTTAAAACCATCTACTGTTTCCGCCCGGAGTACCAATTCATCCGCGCGGTGTTCACCATCCACAATATCGAGTATCAGGGGAAATATTCCCTCGATATCCTCGAGGACCTCTTCGGGATCTCCTACAAGTTCCGCAACCTCGTCGAGTACGACCGCTGCATCAACCTCATGAAGGGGGCGATCGAGTGCTGCGAGCGCTTTACGACCGTCTCGCCGACCTATGCGAACGAAATCAAAGATCCCTACTATTCCCACGGGCTCGACCCGATCATCCGCCGCAACGAGTTCAAGCTCTGCGGCATCCTCAACGGGATCGACCCCGACTATTACGACCCCGCGACGGACGCGGCGCTCTTTGCCAATTATACGGCGGAGAACCCCGAAAACAAGGCCGTCTGCAAGGCAGAGCTGCAGAAGATGCTCAACCTCCCCGTCAAGGCGGATACGCCGATCGTCGCGATGATCTCCCGCCTCGTCGGGCACAAGGGCCTCGATCTCGTGCGGGAAGTCATCGAGCAGTTCCTCCGTCAGGACGTGCAATTCGTCCTCCTCGGCACGGGCGAATCGGCGTATGAGAATTACTTCAACGACCTCGCGAGGCGGTATCAGGGGAAAGTTGTCTCCGTGATCTCCTTCAATTCCGACCTCTCCCGCAAGATCTACTCGGGCGCCGATATCTTCCTCATGCCCTCGAAGAGCGAGCCTTGCGGCCTCTCGCAGATGATCGCGTCCCGCTACGGGACCGTCGCCGTCGTGCGGGAGACGGGGGGACTCCGCGACAGTATCACGCCGTACGGCGCGGGCGGGAACGGGTTCACCTTCCGCGATTACAACGCGTACGACATGCTCTACGTCCTCAATGAGGCGGTGGAAACATACGGCGAACGCGCGGAGTGGAAGAAGCTCGTGAAGAAGGCGATGACCACCGATTTCACTTGGGCGCGGTCTGCAAAGTGTTACGAAGAACTCTATCTCGGCATGCTCAAATAAACGACACAATTTTTCCGTAGGAGAATCGACCCCATGAACAAGTTTACCGAACAGGAAGCACAGCAACTCATCGCGGGAAAACTCACGCGCTACTTCGGCGTGAGTCCCTCCGAGGCCTCGAGAGAGCAGATCTACAAGGCCGTCGTGATGAGTGTACGCGACATTATGCTCGAAAAGAGGCAGGCGTTCCATCTCAAGATGAAGAAAGCGAAGGCAAAGCGCGTCTACTATCTCTGCATGGAATTTTTGATGGGGCGCTCCCTCAAGAACAGCGTCTACAATCTCGGCATCGGGAAACCGCTCTCCAAGGCCCTCAAAAGTTTCGGCGTCACCCTCGAAGATCTCTATGAGGAGGAGCCGGACGCGGGGCTTGGGAATGGGGGACTCGGACGGCTCGCCGCGTGCTTTTTGGACGGACTTGCGACCCAGAACTATCCCGCCATGGGCTTTTCCATCTGCTACCAATACGGGCTGTTCAAGCAGAAGATCGTGGACGGCTGGCAGATCGAGCTGCCCGACGTGTGGCTCCCGGGCGGGGAGGCGTGGCTTACCCAGCGTACCGATAAGCAGTTCATCGTCCGCTTCGACGGCGAACTCGAGGAAAAGTGGACGGACCACGGCATGGAGACGGTGTATTACAACGCCCGCGAGGTGGAGGCCGTCGCCTATGATATGATGGTCTCGGGCGCCGATTCCGAGGCGGTAAGCGTGCTTCGGCTGTGGCGCGCCCGCCCCGTGCAGAAGTTCGACATGCAGCTCTTCTCGCAGGGCAACTATGCGGAAGTGATGAGAGACGAAGGGGAGGCGGAACTCATCTCCAAGGTACTCTATCCATCCGACAATCACTCCGAGGGCAAGTCCCTCCGTCTCAAACAGCAATATTTCCTCGTCTCGGCGTCTTTGCAGTGCATCGTCTCCGACCATAAGCGCCGCTACGGTTCTCTCAATCTTTTGCCCGAGATGGCGGCCATCCATATCAACGACACCCATCCCGCGCTCGCCGTGCCCGAACTCATGCGCATCCTCCTCGACGAGAACTACTACGAGTGGGATACGGCGTGGAACATTACCACGGCGACCCTTGCCTACACCAACCACACCGTGCTTGCCGAGGCGCTCGAGACATGGGCGGAGGACCTCATCGCCCGTAGGCTTCCCCGTATCCACGGCATCCTCAAAGAGATCAACCGCAGGCTTTGCGACGACCTCTGGAGAAGGTTCCCCGGGGATTGGGACAAGATCTCCCGCATGTCCATTCTGTCCCACAACACCGTGCGCATGGCGAACCTCAGCATCGTCGGCTCGCACAGCGTGAACGGCGTCTCCGAACTGCACAGCGAGATCATAAAGAACAGCATTTTCCGCGATTTCTACGAGTACACGCCCGAGAAGTTCACCAACGTCACGAACGGCATCGCCCACAGGCGTTGGCTCAACCAATCCAATCCCGAGCTTTGCGCCCTCCTCAACGACTGCATCGGCGAGGGGTACGCAAAGGACGCCTCCCGCCTTGCGGAGTTCGCCAAGTTCGATAAGGACGAGAGCGTCTTGAAGAGGATAGGGGAGATCAAGCGGATCAAGAAGGAGCAGTTCGCGGAGTACGCGAAGAAGAAGCAGGGGATCGCGATCGACCCGAACACCGTGTTCGACGTGCAGGCAAAGCGCATGCACGAGTACAAGCGCCAGCTCCTCAACGCCCTCCACATTATTTCCTGCTACAACGCCCTGCGCGACGATCCCAATCTCGACGTCCTCCCCAAGACGTATATCTTCGGGGCGAAGGCCGCCGCGGGTTACGATATGGCGAAGCAGATCATGAAACTCATCTGCTTCCTTGCCGAGGATATCCGCAGGAATCCCGATCCCCGCATCCGCGAAAAACTCAACGTCGTGTACATGGAGAACTACAATGTCACCATGTCCGAGGCTCTCATGCCCGCCTCCGAGATCTCCGAACAGATCTCCCTTGCGGGAAAAGAGGCGAGCGGCACGGGCAACATGAAGTTCATGATCAACGGCGCCCTCACGATCGGCACCCTCGACGGGGCGAACGTGGAGATGGCGGAGCGCGTCGGCACGGACAATATCTTCATCTTCGGCCTCAAGGCGGACGAGGTGGACGAGGTGTGGAGAAACGGCTACAACTCGAGTTCCTACTACAATCAGGACGCGGAACTCCGCAGGATCATCGAGTCTCTCATCGTCGGTTTCAACGGCTGTTCCTTTGCGGAGATCGCAAACTACCTGCTCCGCAAATCGCCCGTCGCCGACCCGTATATGTGCCTTGCCGACTACGAATCGTACACGCGGACACAGCATAAAATGTCCGAACTCTACCGCAACGACCCGACCGATTGGAACCGCAAGTCTCTCCGCAATATCGCGGCGGCGGGCTACTTCTCGGCAGACCGCAGCGTGCGCGACTACGCGACCCGCATCTGGGGCCTCAAGCGGTTGGATAAATAAGTATTCGCAAAATGAACTATTACTACGACCCGTTGGACAGGGCGTGCAAGAGCGAGACGGGGGCGATCGCCCGCGGAAGCACGGTCACGCTGAATATCTATCGCGAAGACGGCGGAGAAGATGACTTCTCCGCCGAAGTCTGTACCCTTATCGTCTGCCGCGACGGAGAGGCGGAGCGGGGGATCCCCATGCAAAAAACGGAGAGGGGGTTCACGGTCAGCCTGCGTTTCCATGAGATCGGGCTGTATTTCTACCGCTTCCTCTTCGGGAGCGGGTGCTTCCTCGGGTGCGGCAAATTCCGAAGGGGGACTCTGACGAGGGACCCCGAGCCGTGGCAGATCACCGTCTTCGAAGAAAGTTACCGCACGCCCGCTTGGTTCAAGGGGGGCGTCATGTATCAGATCTTCCCCGACCGTTTCTTCCGTGCCGAGGGGGATTATCCCGTAAAACCCTACAAAAAACTGCGCGGGGACTGGGGCGGCACCCCGTCTTTCCGCCCGAATGAATACGGCAAAGTCCTCAACAACGACTTCTTCGGCGGCAACCTCGAGGGCATCCGCGAAAAGCTCCCGTACCTCAAAGACTTGCATGTGACCGCCGTCTACCTCAATCCCATCTTCGAGGCGTACTCCAACCACCGCTACGACACGGGCGACTACACAAAGATCGACCCCCTCCTCGGGACGGAGGAGGATTTCGTGCGGCTTACGGCGGATGCGAAGGCGCTCGGCATCCGCATCGTCCTCGACGGCGTCTTCAACCACACGGGCGACGACAGCCGCTATTTCAATAAATTTGGCAGGTACGACAGCGTCGGCGCCTACCAATCGCCCGCCTCGCCCTATATCGGCTGGTACCGCTTCCGCGAGTACCCCGATTCCTACGAGAGCTGGTGGGGCATCGAGACACTGCCCGCCATCGAGGAGCGCAGCGAGAGCTATCAGAACTTCATCTGCGGGGAAGACGGCGTCGTCAAAACGTGGCTGAAGCGCGGCGCGGGCGGCTGGCGGCTCGACGTTGCGGACGAACTGCCCGATTTCTTCCTCCGCAAGGTGCGCACGGCGGTGAAAACCGCCGACCCGGAGGCAATCCTCATCGGCGAAGTGTGGGAGGACGCCTCCAATAAGATTTCCTACGACGAGCGGCGGACCTATCTTCAGGGCGACGAACTCGACAGCGTGATGAATTATCCCCTGAAAGACGGCATTCTGAACTTCGTCCGCACGGGAAACACCGCACAGCTCAAAGAGACCATTGCCATGCTCCTCGATCACTATCCGAAGGAGACCCTCGACTGCCTCATGAATATCCTCGGAACCCACGATACGGTGCGCGTTCTCACCGTGTTCGGCGGGAAGACCTGCGTCGAGAAGGAGGAAATGGCGAGAGCCGCCCTCACCGAGGAGGAAGCGGCGCAAGCGGCGGAAAAGGTAAAGATGGCCGCCGTTCTGCAATTCACCCTTCCCGGCGTGCCCTGCGTCTACTACGGCGACGAGATCGGCATGCAGGGCTATGCGGACCCGTTCTGCCGCGGCTGTTTCGACTGGTCGAAGACGGACTGCGGCCTGCACGCCTTTTATTGCAAACTCGGCGAGATCCGCACCGAGCGCTTTCCCGAAATCTTCAAGGACGGCGCCTACCGCGAACTCTATGCGGACGGCGGCTGCATCGTCTACGAACGGCGCAGCGGCGGGAAGTCCGTCGTCGTTGCGGTGAACAATTCGGCGGGGGAGTACAATGTCCGCACGGAATACGCCTACCGCGAACAGCTGTCCGGGCGGCTTCTTTGCGGAAGTTTCGTCATTCCGCCCTTCTCCTACGGAATCTACGCGCGGGAATGAATAGTATGTCAGACATAATATACTATGTCTGACATAATACCAAGGGGCCGCCAAGGCGAAAATGGAGCGGTAAAAAGGCAAAAAACAGGTCGGCAGGAGGATGCGGTCAAAAACGGCCGTTTGAGAAACGCCGTAAAAAATCGGTAAAAAATCAGCCCGTACAAATTTGCGGTAAAATTTTTTACCGCAGAAAAACAGTCAAAAAAAATCACCATACGATTCCACAGACAAAAAACCGTAAATTCCGTAAAAACCCGTAAAAATGCCGTCTGAAGCCGCCCTATTCCCCTTTTTAACCCCTATCTATTCGTAAAATTAGGCTTTTGCGAATAGTTTGGTGTGTCTTTATGACACGTTTTCCGCTCCCCTCACTGCGCCCTTTTCCCTGTAAGCAGCCCTAAAAAGCCCTCTTTTCCGCCCGTCGTCCTTCGTCGCGGCGCTCCTCTTCCCTATTCGTTCCGAAAATTTTTCGCGACAACTATTCGTAAAATTGACATATCTCCCCATTCTGTGCTATAATGCAACCATGAAACACAACCAGAGCTACTATCAGGAACGCAATCTCAAGAACCTCGACCGCATCGAGACCCTCTTAAACGACCTCCCCTATTTCTGCGAGGACTTTCTGCGCGGCGTCGAGACGCGGACAAGCACCCTCACCCGCCTCAACTATGTGTACGACCTGCGCATCTTCTTCGACTTTTTGAGTACCCGCAAATTCCGCGGAAAGCCCGTACACGAGATCACCCTCGACGACCTCGGGCAGGTCACCGATATGGACGTCGAGATCTTCCTCTCCTATCTCTCCAACTACCGCCACGGCGAGAAGCGGCTCTCCTGCGACGAACGTGCCAAGGCGCGCAAGCTCTCCTCCGTGCGTTCCCTCTTCAAATATTTCTTCAACAAGGGGCTGATCGACGTCAACAACACCGCCAAAGTCCCCACCCCCAAGCTGCATGAAAAGGAGATCGTCCGCCTCGAAAAGGACGAGGTCTCCGATCTTCTCGATACGGCGGAGTGCGGCTCCGGTCTTCCCCCGCATGCTTCGGGCTACCACAACAAGACCAAGGTCCGCGACAGCGCCATTCTCACCCTCTTTCTCGGCACGGGCATCCGTATCTCGGAGCTTGTCGGGCTGAACGACGACAGCATCGATTTCTCCACCAATTCCTTTGTGGTGACGAGAAAAGGCGGCAATCAGGCCATTCTCTATTTCTCGGAGGAGGTCGCAGACGCCCTCGCCGCCTATCTTGCGCAAAAGGAGAACGACCCGAAGGTGCCCGACGTCTCCCCCGCTCCCCTCTTTCTCTCCATGCAATATAAGCGGATTACCGTCCGAGCCGTAGAAAACCTTGTAAAAAAGTACGCGAAGATCGTCTCCCCCCTCAAAAAGATCACCCCGCACAAACTGCGCTCGACCTACGGCACCGCCCTCTACCGCGAGACAGGCGATATCTACGTCGTGGCGGACGTCCTCGGGCACAAGGACGTCAACACCACCCGCAAGCACTATGCGGCGATCACCGAGGAGAGGCGCAAATCGGTCGCGGGCCGCGTAAAATTGCACGGCGGAGAGGACAATGAGTGAGATCGTCTATGTGATCCAGCCCGTCGAAGGGCCATCCTCCGCGGCGGAGCATGAGGAAGCGGTCGCCCTCATCGAGAGCGCGGGCGCCGAATATGCGGGTACCGTTTACCAAAACGTGCGGGAGATCAACCCCGCGACCTATATCGGCGAGGGCAAGCTCGCAGAACTCAAGGAGCGGCTCGAGGGGCTGGAACTCACCGTTCTCTTCAACGGCGACCTCACCCCTTCGCAGGCCCGCAATATCTCCCGCGCGCTCGGCAATAAAAAGGTGATAGACCGCACGGCGCTCATCCTCGATATCTTCGCCCTCCGCGCACAGAGCAGCGAGGGCAAACTGCAAGTGGAACTTGCGCAGCTCAAATACCTCTATCCCCGCCTTTCGG
>CANRFW010000036.1 GCA_947630035.1 uncultured Clostridia bacterium
CCCGTCGCGCCGACTGCACCCGTGGGGCCGATGGGGCCTTGTTCGCCCGTCGCACCCGTGGGGCCCGTCGCGCCGACTGCACCCGTGGGGCCGATGGGGCCTTGTTCGCCCGTCGCACCCGTTGCCCCCTGTATGCCTTGCAAACCTTGGGGACCTGTTGCCCCCGTTGCGCCGCGGGGGCCCGTGGGACCCGTCACGCGGATCACGTAGCCCATGCCGTTACCGCATGTGCAGGGACAGTTTCCGCACACGCCGCAGCGTCTCATGATCATCATCTTTGTTTCCTCCTTCCGGGGGGCGCCAACAAAACGCCCTATCTCATCATATCGCGGAAAGAGAAAAGAGGTGACGGCTATGTTTCGTTACGGCTTGGGGAGCGAGGCGAAGAGTGCGGCGACCCCGACGGGGCGTATCCCCTTCGAAGCGGCTGCCGCCATGCAAGCCGTGTTCGTGCCGAAAAAGATCTTTTCCTCCGTCTCGACGACGACTGCGGGGAACGAGTAATTCTCCGCCGTCAGCCCCTGCGGGTTCCGGTAGCCGTTCCGAAGGAGCCGATCGTAGAGCGCCTGCGCCTCTTCCTTCCCGCTGTAGCGGACAACGACCTGCCCGTTCATTGTCTTGGTTTCCATTTACATTACCTCCTGTACGCACCGCAAGAGACACGAAAAAAGCCCATCGTCACGATGAGCCTCCTTCCTACCCATCGTTCAGCCATTAGCACCTTACCTTGCCCGGCAGGTTGCTGTGCGGTCTTCGGGGCTGTCCCTCGCGCAACTCTCTATGGTGGTTCTTTGATTGTACCTTTATTGTACCCCGATTTTCTCCCTGCGTCAAGCATTTTCCGAAAATTTTTTTACCCCATCCCTCTGTTTTTGCATTTTTGTCCGCCGCGGCGGGCGGCACTGTTTGGCGCAAAGGGCGAGGCGTTTCAACAAAACGCCCTGCCGTATCATATCGTGGAAAGAGGTGCCGCAATGAAACTTTCGCTGTGCATGATCGTGAAAGACGAGGAGCCCGTCCTCCGCCGCTGTCTCGACGGGGCGGGCTGGGCAGACGAGATCGTCATCCTCGATACGGGTTCCTCCGACCGCACCGAAGAGATCGCGCGGGAGTATACGCCCCTCGTCTTTTCGGAGCCTTGGAAAGAAGATTTTTCGGCGGCGCGCAACGCATCCTTCCTGCGGGCGACGGGCGACTTTCTCGTGTGGCTCGATGCGGACGACTACGTCTCCCCCGAGGAGGGAAAGAAGATCCCCGCCCTCAAAAGACGGCTCGAAGAGGAGGGTGCGGACATGGTCATGTGCCCATACGAGGCGGGCGGACTTCGCTATTACAGAGAGCGGTTCTTGCGGAACGGGGTCGGATTTTTTTGGGAGGGGCGGGTGCATGAGTGCATCGCGCCGCGCGGGAAAACCGTGAGATCGGACTTCACCGTCCGCCACCTCGGGAGCAAAAAAGAGCGCGGGGACAGGAACCTCCGCATCTACCGCAAATGGGAAAAGGAGGAGCCGCTTTCGGGGCGGGATCTCTTCTACTACGGGCGGGAACTTTATTACCGGGCATATTATGCCGAGGCGGAGGAAAAGCTGCACGCCATGCTCGCGGGAGAGGGGTGGTATGTCAACAAAATAGAGGCGTGCCGCGTGCTTGCGGACTGCCTTCTCGCACAGGGAAGGCGGGAGGAAGCGCTCCTCTCCCTCTTTCGCTCCTTCCTCTACGGCGAACCGCGGGCGGGAGTTTTATGCGCCGCGGGCGATCTCTTCTTTTTCGAGGGGCGGGATGAAGAGGCGGCGTTCTGGTATTCCTCCGCCCTCGCCTGCCGCGACCACGCCGCGGAGGGAGATTTCGAAGAACCCGAAAAGCGGGGGCTGTATCCCCTGCTGCAACTCGTCGTATGCAAGTGGCGGACGGGCGACAGAGAGGGCGCTCTCCTCTGCCACAAGAAGACGGAGGAGCTTGCGCCCGAACACCCCTCCGTTGTGTACAACCGCCGCTTCTTCGGCGTATGATCTCCCGCCTCAACCGTATTATAACATATGTTATATAACATACGTTATAATATATTACAAGCGTTCTTGTTTCGTTTTACGGTAAAAGGGCGTGCAAATCCGCAAAGAATGCGGGATTTTTTTCTGTCGGTACTTGACGGGCGGAGAAAAATGGCGTAAAATAGGTTTTGATAAACGGAGGTCAAACCTATGCAATATTGCTCTCATTGCGGAAAGGAAATCGTGGATGATGCGGTCGTGTGCCCTCACTGCGGCTGTGCCGTAGCGGCCCCTCCCCCGCCGCAAGCCGAACCCGCAAATAGGGGCGAGATCGCGGACACCCTCCGCCTCGTCGCAAAGATCTTCATGATCATAGGCTGCGTCGCCTTCGGCGTGTTCCTCATCGCCCTCGCGTGGACGGTCCCCATGACCGTACACTATTGGCGCTGCGTGAAGGAGAGAAGGCCCGTCGGGCTGGCGTTCAAGATCTGCTCCCTCCTCTTCGTGAACACGATCGCGGGCATCCTCATGCTCGTGGCGGACGAACTGAAATAAACGACCATACGCAAACAGCGGGGATTACCCCGCTGTTTTGGTATTTTAGTGCTGATTGGAAACCGAGTGAACGTTTACGGGAGGGCGTTGTATTCCTCGTCGGAGACGGGCTCCAGCCACTCGTTGGAGGTGTTCTCCCCCGGGACCTCGATGGCGAGGTGGGAGAACCAGCTATCCTTTGCCGCACCGTGGAAGTGCTTGACGCCCGCGGGGATATTGATGCAATCGCCCGGCTTCATTTCGACGGCGTCCTTCCCCCACTCCCGATACCAACCGCGCCCCGCGACGCAGATGAGGATCTGTCCGCCCCCCTTCGCCGCGTGATGAATGTGCCAGTTATTGCGGCACCCCGGTTCGAAGGTGACGTTGAAGATGCCGACCTGCTCCTTGGAGACGGGGGCAAGGTAGCTCCTGCCGCTGAAGTACTGCTTGAATCCGTCGTTGGGTGCGCCGATGGGGAAGATCATCGAATTCTCGTGCGCCGCCCTTGCGGTCTCCGCGGTCTCCTCCGCCCACACCTCTTTCGCCATGTTGAACACCGCCCACGCCTTGGGCCAGCCCGCGTAGAAGCCGACGTGCGTGACGACGGCGGCAATTTCCTTTTTCGTGACGCCCGCCTTTTTGGCGTTCTCCAAATGATACTTTAAGGAGCTATCGGTAATGCCCGACGCCATGAGCGCGACGACCGTTACGATGCACCTCGTCTTGAGGTCGATATCCCCGTTGTTCCAATTCTCGCCGAAGAGGATATCGTCGTTGTAGTGCGCAAAGTCGGGAGCGAATTCCCCGAGCGCCTTTCTTCCCGCGTCCTGTGTGATCTTCATATCAAATCTCCTTATGATCTCCGCCCGATCTTGCAGCGGTAAAATATGTTTTTTTTCGAAAATCGCAACATGGGGTGCGATTTTTTTATCTCATTGCATACTTTGCCGCGCCGACAAGCCCCGCGTCGTTCCCGAGGGAAGCGCAAAGAATTTCGACGGGCGCATACCGCGAGCCGCCGTAGAGACGAGCCTTCACCTGCCTCTTCAGGGGGGCAAGGAGCGCGTCCCCCTCCGCACACACGCCGCCGCCGAGGAGGATCGCTTCGGGGCGGAAAATGTTGCAGAGGTTTGCGACCCCCTCCGCGAGGGCGCGGATATACCGCTTGACGACGCCCTCCGCCGTTTTGTCCCCCATGCGCATGCCGTCGAACGCCGTCTTCCCCGTGACATGTTCGGGGTCCGCGAGTTTCCAAAGGGCGCTTCCCCTATCCTTTTCCATGGCGCGGCGGGTCTCGCGGATGAGGGCGGTCGCCGAAGCGTACGCCTCGAAACAGCCCCGCCTCCCGCAGGTGCATTTCTCCGAGTGCCCGATCTCCGCCCCCGCCGAGCGGTTGCCCTCGAAGAGCTTGCCTTGAAGGACGATCCCGCCGCCGACCCCCGTGCCGAGGGTGACGAGGATCACGCTCTCATATGCCCGCCCCGCGCCGAATGCGCTCTCGCCGAGAGCGGCAGCGTTGGCATCGTTCACGACGTAAACGGGCACGCCGAGCGCCTTTTTGAGTTCGCTCCCGAGGGGGACTTTCTTCCAGCCGAGGTTGTTGTTGTAGACGATGGTGCCGCTCCCGCCGTCCACCGTCCCGGGGGAGCCTACTCCCGCCGCGCATACTTTGACGCCCGCACGCTTCTCGAGGCTGTTTACGAGCGCCGCCATGTCGCGGATGACGGAGGAATAGGGCCGCTCCGCACCCGTGGGGATCTTGTCGGAGAGGAGGATATGCCCCCCGCCGTCCACGATCCCGCACTTTATAAAAGTCCCGCCGAGGTCGATGCCCGCGTAATACTTTTCCACTTGTTCCCTCCGCCGTTTTTCTCTATTATACTCCGCGCGGGGCGGAATTGCAAGGCTTTTCTCCGTTTTCCCCTCCTCTTAAAAATCGCCCGCCCTTTTGCGGGCGGGCGGAGCGGAAACGGTATTTGTTATTTGCCGAGGCGACCCTTGCAGGGTTCGGTGAGGACGAGCGGATCGAGAACCTCGTCGAGCTTCTTCTCGTCCATAAGTCCCTCGCGGAGGACGATAGACTTTATAGGCTCCCCCGTTTTGAGGGATTCCTTGGCGATCTCCGCCGCCTTGAGGTAGCCGATATAGGGGTTGAGGGCGGTGACGATGCCGACGCTCCGGTTGACCCACTCGGCGCAGCGCTCGCGGTTCGCGGTGATGCCGACGATGCAGTTGTCGGTGAGGGTGCGCACCGCCCCCGTGAGAGCGCGGAGGGACTCGAAGAGCTGATAGAAGATGACGGGTTCGAAGGCGTTGAGTTCGAGCTGCCCCGCCTCCGCCGCCATCGTCACCGTGACGTCGTGCCCGATGACGAGGAATGCGACCTGGTTGACGACCTCGGGAATGACGGGGTTGATCTTCCCCGGCATGATGGAAGAGCCGTTCTGCTTGGCGGGGAGGGTGATCTCGCCCAGCCCCGTGCGGGGGCCGCTCGACATGAGACGGAGGTCGTTGGACATCTTGGAGAGGTTGACGGCGAGCGCTTTAAGCGCACCCGAGACGGCGGCGAAACAGTCCACGTTCTGCGTCCCGTCGAAGAGGTCTTCGGCGCGGACAAGCTCCTCCCCCGAGAGGCGGGAAAGCTCCTCCGTTATGTGGGCGAAATACTCCTCCCGCGCATTGATGGCGGTGCCGATCGCCGTCGCCCCCATGTTGATGGTGCGCATCTCCAAAAGGGACGCCGCGATCCGCCCGCGCGAACGGCCGATCGCCGTAGCAAAGGCGCGGAATGCCTGCCCGAGACGCATGGGGACGGCGTCCTGCAGCTGCGTTCTCCCCATCTTCAGAATGCCGTCGAACTCCTTCGCCTTTTGAGAGAGGGCGCTCTCGAGCTGCTTGAGTTCGGAGAGAAGTTCGCGGGAGAGGGAGAGAACGGTGAGTTTCCCTGCCGTGGGGATGACGTCGTTGGTGGACTGCTCCATGTTGACGTCGTCGTTGGGGCTGACGACCGTGTAGTCCCCCTTCGTCCCCCCGAGCCGCTCGATGGCGAGGTTCGCGATGACCTCGTTGACGTTCATGTTGGCGGAAGTGCCCGCGCCGCCCTGCACCGCGTCTACGATGAAATCCTTGCGGTGCTTGTGGTGGAGGATCTCGTCGCATGCGGCAATGATCGCCTCCGCCTTGTCGTGGGCGAGGAGGCCGTGGTTCTCGTTGACGATCGCCGCCGCCTTCTTGATGAGAACGACGTTGCGCACGAAGGGAAGGCTTATCTTCGTCCCCGTGATCTCGAAGTTCTCCTTCGCCCGAAGCGTCTGGATGCCGTAATATGCGTCGCTCTGCACGGAGAGTTCGCCGACCGAATCGCGCTCCGTCCTGAAATCTTTTTCCATAATTTTGCCCCTTTTTCCGATTTCCTCTTGATTATACTCCATTTGCGTGTTATAATCAAATACATATAACAAGATAAGAACCATAAATAATTTTTATGAGGTGGGATATGTATACGGCAATGGACTACATTTACGAGGTGTACAGGGAGAAGAGTTTTACGAAGGCGGCGAAAAAGCTCTTCGTCTCCCAGCCTGCGCTCTCCGCTTCGGTGCGGAAAGTGGAGGCGGAACTCGGGGCGGAACTCTTCGACCGCCACACTTCCCCCGTCTCCCTCACCGAGGCGGGGCAGGCGTATATCGAGACCGCCGAACAGATCTATGCGACCGTGTCCGGCCTCAAAGAGCGGATCGACGAGATGAACGGGCTGAAGACGGGCGAAATAGCCGTGGGCGGGACGAACTTCGTCTCCACCTGCGTGCTGCCCGCGATCGTAAAAAAATTTACGGCACGCTTCCCCGGGATCCGCCTCGGGCTTGAGGAATCCGCCTCCGCCGAACTCAAACAGTTGGCGCTCACGGGCGGGCTGGACGCCGTGATCGACTACGACTTCGACGAGACCCTCTTCGAGGCGACGCCGATACGGGAGGAGACCATCTTCCTCTCCGCCGCGAAGGATTCCCCGCAGGCGGAAAAGTTTGCCCCGTTCGCCCTGTCTGCCGAGGACGTGCAGACGGGGAAACGCACGGAGGCGCTCGACGCCGCACTCCTCCAAGAGGAGCCCTTCCTCCTCCTCAAAAAGGGAAACGACATGCACGACCGCGCCGCACTCATCTTCCGCGAGGCGGGCATCCACCCCCGCACCGCGCTCGAGCTTGACCAACTCATGACCTCCTACGCCCTCTCCTGCAGGGGGCTGGGCATGGCGTTTATCCCCGATACTCTCATCGGGTGCGACCTCGTGGGGAACGCCGTGTACTTCCGCCTCGCCTCCCCTCATGCGACACGCACGCTCGCCGTTGCCCGCAAGAAGAAGCGGTATGTAAATAAGGCGCTCGAACAGTTTATTCTCACCGCCGCGGAGTGCTATAAGTAGCGTTCGACACTCGCCTTCCATCGAGGGTGCCGTAGGCGTGCCTTGCGCTGAAGGCGGTACGACTCCCACCCTTGCCTTCCCCTCGCGAGGGTGCCTCGCTCTCCCCCGCTCTTGCCTTCCCCTCGAGGGGAAGGTGTCCCCGCAAGGGACGGATGAGGTGGTGAATGATTTTATACACCTCATCACCGCCGCAAAGAGCGCGGCGGAGCTTCTCCTCGAGGAGAAGCCGAGGGGTAAGCGGGCGCCCTGCCCGACCACGTCATGTCGAGCGTAGTCGAGACATGACGCGGTTTTTTCATGTCACCCCTCGACTGCGCTCGGGGTGACGTGTTTTTGTAATCGGGGAACATGCATGCGTACGTCACCCCGAGCGCAGTCGAGGGGTGACGTAACAGGCGAACGTTACGGCGGAATGAGGTGACGGAATGGGCGACCGCGAACCCCCTCAGTCACTGCGTGACAGCTCCCCCAAAAGGGGGAGCCAAGGGGGAAAACGCGAGGGAAAGGATAAATAGCAAAAAACGAGGGAGCAGGTTGCTCCCTCGCGGTTTTTCTTACCCCATGTCCCCTATTTGCTCCGCACAAGCTCCACGATCTGCGCGATCGCCGCGCTTACGTCGTCGCCGACGGGCACCTCCACGTCGCAGATCTCGCTGTTGCGGTACTCGAAATCGAGAGACATGATGCGGCGGGTCTTGTCGTCGATATCAATATCCCGCGCGATGATGCTCTTGATCGCCTCCGCCCGCTCGCGGCGGGTAAACACGAGCATGGCGCGTTCGCGGTAAAGATTTTTGAGGGTGATCGCGCCGCAGATATCGATGGGGATGACCGCCACGTGCCCCCTGTCCACGATGGGCGCAATGTCCTTTTCGGAGGTGCCGAAGTGGTAGCCGCTGTACACCGTCGTCTCTATGTACCGCCCCGCCTTCATCTCGCGGAGGAACTGCGCCTCCCCGATAAAGCGGTAGGCCCCCTCCCCCTCCGTACGGCGGCGGGGACGGGTCGTCGAGGTCAGAGGCTTTTCAAAGCCCTCGAGATGAGTAAGCCCGTCGGCGATCTCCGTCTTGGAGGAGCCCGAAGGGCCCACGAGGCATAATACGCCCCCCTCCGAGAGCTGCGGGAACTTCTCGGAGAAGGAGTTGCGCACCATCTCGCAGAAGTGCAGAAAATCGTCGTAACTGTTGACGGAGAGCAGGCCAGAAAGCCCTGCGTTCCAAGGCTTGCGGAAGAGTACGGGATAGGCGGCGCGGGAGGAGGAAATGTTGTGCGCGCCGTCGTCGAGCATAATGTCGAGGGAGAGAACGTCCTTCCGTCTCCCCAAAATGATATTCTGCACGGGGATCTCGGGGAAGTCCTGCACGAGCCGCTCCGCCCGCGCACTCATGCAACGGGGAGGGACGGCGGTCACGAAGAAGACGTCCGCGATCTCGGAGAGCTTCTTCACAAACTCCTGCGCGCCCTCGGTGATGGGCTGGGTGCGCACGAACTCGGGGTCGGAATAGAGGGCGACGCGCTCGTCGCCGTGCCGCTCCGCACCCCCCCAGCTCTTGATCTCCTCGATGCGCAGCGGCTCCTCGTCGGGGTGGCGCTCGTTGATGATGGCAACCGCATAGGAATTGCACTCATAGAGAGTGTCGTCCACGTCAAGCCCGATGCGGATCCTGTATTTTCTCATAACCTCGCTCCTTTGCCTTCGTAACGATATTATAGCCGAAGCGCATGCTTTTGTCAAGTGGGAACGGGAAGAGGTTGACAAATCTCTCCGAATGTGTTACACTATTCTACTAAAATCCTATCAGGGAGAAAATTATGTTCAAAGAAGCACTTGCCCTCATCGAGAAGTACGACCGCATCATTCTCCACCGCCACTCCCATCCCGACGGGGACGCCATCGGCAGCCAGCTCGGGCTTTACCACCTCCTCCGCGAAAACTTCCCCGGGAAGACCGTGTACATGGTGGGCGACGCCGCGACCCGCCTCCCCTTTGTGGAGGTGACCTTCGACGATCTCCCCGACGAGGCCTTCCGCGGCGCCCTCTCCGTCATCCTCGACTGCGGCGCCTCGCACATGATCTGCGACGACAGGTACAAGCTCGCCGAAAAGACCCTCCGCTTCGACCACCATATCTACTGCGAGAAGATCGCCGACCTCGACGTTGTGGACAGCACCTACGAGAGCGCGTGCGGGCTTGTAACCATGTTCGCAAAGGAATGCGGGCTGAAGCTCTCCCTCCCCTCCGCGACCTATCTCTACATGGGCATGGTGACGGACAGCGGCAGGTTCGTGTTCGACTCCGTTACGGCGAGGACGTTCGAGCTTGCGGCCTTCCTCCTCTCACAGCCCATTGATCTCAACACCCTCTACTACAACCTCTTCGCAAAGGACTTCTCCGACATTCTCTCCGATGCGGACAACATGCATAAGATAAAGTTCACGGAGCATAACGTCGCCTATATCTACACGGCGAAGGAGGAGCTGCCCGAGGGAAGCGACGCCGCGCCCGCGGTCTCCTCGGGGCTTGTGAGCCTCATGAAGGACATTAAAGGCGTGTTCGTGTGGGTCAATTTTACGGAGGCGGACGACGGCATCCACTGCGAATTGCGCTCCAACCGCTACAATATCAACCCCGTTGCCGTAAAATACGGCGGCGGCGGGCACAAGAAGGCGAGCGGCTGCACCGTGCCCGACAGGGAGACGGCTATGGATCTTCTCGGCGATCTCGATGCGCTCGCCGCAACGGAGGCAGTATGAACGAACAGGTAAAAGAAAAGATCCTCGAAACAATCGAGGCATATGAGACCGTCATCGTCTCCCGCCATATCCGCCCCGACGGGGACGCGGTGGGCGCCTCCATGGGGCTTACGCGGCTCCTCCGCGACACCTATCCCGAAAAGCATATCTATTTGACGGACGACGATTTCTCCTCCTATCTCGCCTTTTGCGGCGGGGAGGACGAGGTCCCCGAAGAGGTCTACAAGGATGCCCTCCTCCTCGTGGTGGATACGGGCACGCGGGCGCGCATCTCCAACCGTAATTATCAAAAGGCGAAGACCGTGATAAAGATCGACCACCATATCGAGGCCGACCCCTACGGCGATATCAACTGGGTGGAGGACTTCCGCTCCTCCGCGTGCGAGATGATCGCCGACTTCTATCTCACCTTCAAAGATCGCCTGCGCATTTCGCGGGAGGCGGCGACGTATATCTACATGGGCATGGTGACGGACAGCGGCCGCTTCCGCTTTGAGGGGGTGACGGGCGAAACCTTGCGCCTCGCGGGCGCCCTCCTCGACTGCGGCGTGGACTACGAGACCCTCTTTGCCCACCTCTACTCGGAGGAGCCCTCCGCCCTCAAATTCAAGAGCTATGTGTATGAGAATATCCGCATCACCGAGCATGGCGTCGCCTATCTCTATATGGACAGGGCAACGCAGGAGAGGTTCTCCCTCTCCTTCGAGGATGCAAGCGCCGTCGTCTCCGAACTCGACGGCATCAAGGGCAGCCTCATCTGGGTGGCGTTCATCGAGAACACGGCAAAGCAAAATATCCGCGTGCGGCTGCGCTCGAGGTTTTTGGGCATCAACGACCTCGCGATAAAGTACCACGGCGGCGGGCACAACATGGCGGCGGGGGCGACGGTGTTCTCCGAGGCGGAAATGTATGACTTGATATCGGATGCGGACGAACTCCTCCGCACCTATAAAGCGGAACACGGAGACAAGATATGAGAATTCTCCTTACAAACGACGACGGCATCGAGGCCGAAGGGTTAAGGTATTTGGTGGACTTCGCCAAAACGCTCGGCGAGGTCTGCGTGTTTGCGCCCAAACTGCAACAGAGCGCAAAGAGCCACTCCATCGAGATCCACAGCGCGTATGAAGTGAAACGGTCGGATATTTTCGGGGACGTGGAGGCCTATAGCGTAAACTCTACCCCCGCCGACTGCGTGCGCGTGGCGATCCTCGGAATGAAGAAGAAGTTCGATCTCGTCATCTCGGGGGTGAACAACGGCCCCAACCTCGGCGGGGATATCCACTATTCGGGGACGGTGGCGGCGTGCTTCGAGGGGGCGATGCTCGGCGTGAAGTCCCTCGCCTTCTCCGCGGCGTTCAATTCCTTCGGGAACGCGGTGAAAAACCTCGGACGGGCGTATGAGGAGATCTTAAGGCGGGGGCTTTGGGAACGGGCGGATATCGTAAACGTGAACTTCCCCGAGGAGGGGGAGGAAATGCTCGTGACGAGAATGGGGCCTGCCATCTACAGCGATTCGTTTGTGATCGAGAACGACATGGCGACCCCCTGCCTCGTGTGTTTATACAGGGGTACGCGGGACCTTTCGCTCGACACGGACGCGGTGATGACGGGGCACATTTCGCTGACCCCCCTCGGCTACGACTTGACGAACTTCTCGGCGCTGACCCCCGCGGAAAGGAAAATAGGATAAGGAAAGATACACTCACGCGCCGCCGCGCCCCTGCGGGGCGCGGCGGCGCGTTCGGTATGAGGAGAATTGTGCCGCGGCGCGGTTTTTGGAGAAAATGCTTGACAAACCCTATTTAATAGGGTATAATGAGAATGTGCAAAGGAGAAAACATGACACGGACGTTTATTGAATTGCCGCTGTTTCAGGCAAAGTGGAAAGATTTGGGGTTGGACGATGCAGATTTAAGACGGTTGCAGGAAGAACTTCTCGCCGACCCCAAAGTGGGCGCGGTGATGCGCGGCACGGGCGGCGTAAGAAAAATGCGTTTCGCCTTCGAGGATCGGGGCAAGAGCGGAAGCGCGCGCGTGATATACGTCGATTTTGAAGTGTACGAAAAGATATACCTCATTACGGCATATCCTAAAAATGAAAAAGAGAATTTAACGAACCAAGAGCGGAACGAAATTCATAGGCTCATTGACATATTAAAAGCGCAGTTGGAAGAAAATGATAAGGAGGGAAAGAGATGAGCATTGCGGAAGATATTAAACTCGGATTGGAACAGGCGATCGAATACGAACGGGGCACGGGGAAAGGAAGGACGACGACACTTTCCATTTCCCCCGTCACAAATTTTACTTCCATGGAAATCAAGGCGATCCGCCACAGCACGGGCTTGACGCAGGCCTCTTTTGCAAAATATATGGGCGTTTGCGTGAAAACCGTGGAAGCATGGGAAGCGGGAAAGAATAAGCCCGACGGCTCCGCGCGCAGATTGCTCGCAATCACCCGCTCCGACCCCGATTTCCCCATAAAATCGGGAATTATAACAAAATAAATACGGTGCGCCGCGGCGAGAAACGCCGCGGCGCGGTTTTTGTGCCCCACCCCCACGTCACCCCTCGACTACGCTCGGGGTGACGCGTAAAGGCAAGGAGGGGCAAGGAGGGGCAAAAAAAGACTTCCCGAGAAGGGAAGCCTTTTTTGCTGATTTTGTTGTCAGTCCTTACGGGGAAGGTCGGCAATGGGGTGCGTCGATTGAATGTAATCGACATTCGTTCACAAGTACACTTTGATCAAGAGTTCACGCCCAACGAAATACTCATTATGCCAACTCTTTTCTCTTTCGCACTGCTTACGATGTTCAGTCTTACAGACTTTACGTCCGAAGGAATACCTTCTGCCTTCAACGTCAATCCATCGGTTTCGTCAATAGCCGTAGCTGAATCGTGAATAAAGTCTTCACCGATTTTTATCCACGTCGATCCGTTAGCAGAGTATTCAATCGTAATATTCGTAAACGTATCTTTTGCACTCCACGCCTTTAATACGAAAGATACACTTGTAATTGATTCAGTCCCCGTCAACTTCACTGTGACATAATCCGATTTACTCGCTTCCTTCGTCCTCATAACAGGCGCATTGGATATAGTAGATCCTTGTTTACATGCGTTACTGAAATTAACTGTTCCACTCACATCGCAGTTGGACTGAATTGCATCCAAGCTGACGTCGCGAGACGAGTAGGAATTATTCCAGCTCTTCGCATATGTACTGAAGTTCGTCGTAAGATCAAGGTCAAGCGTTTTGGCCGAGCCCTCGGCGGGCTGCGCCTTTACGACAAGTTTGTCGAAGCTCTTCTCCTGCGCCGCGGCTTCGCCGCAAGAAGCGGAGACCTTCAACGTGACGGAGGTATCGGTTTCGCCCCGCGTAACGTGAAGGGTGTAACCCGTATCGGCGCTGCCCTGCACTTCGGCAGCAGTCGCACCAGCGGTGACAGACCATGTAAGCGTGACGCCGGGAACGGTGGTCTTGGGAAGAGGAAGGTCTGCGGTCAAATCGGTCGCCGTGATATCGATTTCGGCAAGGGCTTCGGTGATCTTCGCCTCATTCGTCCATTCCGCGCCGCCCGTGTACTTGACTTCGATCGCGGTGACAAACGCTTTACCAACCGCAACGGTAAACTCGGCGGAAACTGCATTCACAACAACGACTTCGTCACTATCAACCTGCTCACCATTATACGTAAGATGATCTCCATTAGAACCCGGAGTATACGTAATCTTAACGGAGTAGATCGTAGCCTCATTGTCCGCCGTGATCGTGAGAACACCGCTTTCGGAACTAAAAAGTCTCCACTCCTTCGCATTCGTTCCAGAGTGATTATAATACTTTCCGTTGTTGTTGCCGGTCTTGGTGGTCGCCTTAATGTTGTTGTCGAGCTTGACCTCGCCGTACTTTTGATCCAAAACCCAATCATGCGATGCCGCATAGGCTTCGATCCCAACCGACGCAGTGGTGAGATCATCCTGCGAAACAGAAGGTATGAGTTTGATCGTGATATCTTCTTTCGTCACCTCCGTCGTGTTGACCTTAACGGTAACTTTAAGGGTGATTGTTACGTCCCCCCCCGTGGGAAGTTTCTTAACAAGGAGACGGTTGGCACCGCTGATCTCGACATACTCGTCCGCGTTGCCTTCCTTGACAGACCAAGTGACTGTCGCTTCATACTCATTCGAGGTGGGAAGTTCAAAGCCCGTCTCGTCAACTTCGTTGAACACCGTCTTACCGAGCTTGAGGGAATCGAGAACTTCCTGCGCTTTCTCCTCGTCGGTGAGTTGTTTCGGCGTGTGGGACTTCAACAGAGGGAAGTGGCCGGTGCTACCTTCATACCACTGCGAGATTTGATACTCGTTATTGTAGTATTCGAAATACCCGTAGACAACAACCGTGTCGCCTACCCTGAACTTTGTGTCGCTCGCTACGTCGCCCCAATTCGCCTTGAATTTAATGTCGTTCTCCGTATCGCCCGCCGTGGTAGCGAAGAAGTAATCTTTAATTCCGTAGGTGCCGTCGAGTTCACCGACTACCGTGATAATTCCCTGAACATAGATGGGCGTAACAACGCCGTTCACCTTGTAGTAATTATCGTCGTTGGAGGTGCTGTCGGTGGAAACTTTGAGAGTCTTCAACTCGTCGACCGTGTAAGGATTTTCCGCGGTGCCTTTTGCAACCGTGCCGGAGGGCAAAATCGTGATCTCAAACGTCTTGGTCTTCGCATCGGACGTACCCACCGTTACGGAAACAGTGAGCGTAACCGTTTCGCCGTCCCCTTCCGTGGGAAGGTTTGTAATGGAGAGCTTGTTGTCCGTAACCGTGACATACTCACTCGTGCCGCCTTGGACCCCCCACGTTACGGTCGCTTCGTAGCTGTTCTCCGTGGGAAGGGCAATATCGTTCTCCGTTGCGGAGAAGGAGGTGCGGTCGAGTTTAAGGGAGTTGAGAACGAACTCCGCCTTGTCGGCGTCGGTCGGCTCTTCGAGGGTGCCGATCCGTGCGGGCCACTGCGTGCTTGCCTTGTCGCCCGTGAGATAGCTATACATGCCTGCGCTCATATTCGAGAGGTAGGTGTCGTGGGAGCCGAGGAAGTACTTCGTGGAGTTCACCGTCACGGAGAAGGTCTTCTGCTCCGCTTCCCACACCCATACGCAAGACGTATCGTCCGTATCGACATACAGCGAATTGACGTAGGTACCATTCTTTTTGATGACAAGCCACTTCTCGCCGACCTTGATGGTGTAGCCGCCCTCGGTCGTTTCGATCGTAAACTCGGCAGCTCCGAGAGGACTGGTGGTGACCGCAAGATAATATTCCTTGTCGCTTGTCGCCTCGCCTGTGAGGTAGTACCACTTCCCGCTCGCCTGCATTGCGATATAGTAGTTGCCCGCTACGGGAGTTTCTTCGACGGGCGTGAAAGCACCGGTAGGCTCTTCGGGTTCTTCTTGTCCGCCCGCGTTTTCGTTGTCGGTGTAAACGCAATACACCTGAACGCCGTTGCTGCTCTTGGCGCTGACTTCGTACTCGCCGTAGTAATTGTAGAGGTAGCCGTAAACGGTGATGAGGTCGCCCGCTTCAAGGGAATTCTGCCCCGCCAAAACGGTGCCGTCTACCGTCAATCTATAAACAAGGAGTTGATTTTCTTGATTGCTCTCGTTTGCCTCGTCTGCGAGATACACATTCTTCCAACGGTTGCCGTTGTTGCTGTCCCAACTTGCACTTATAACATAGCCCTTGACATAGGCCATTTCATCGGAGTAGTCGCTCGCGTCGATGGAATGGAGAACGTCCTGCGCTTCGGCAACGGTGAGAGGCTCGGACTTGGTGCCGGTCTTATCCGTAATAGCAAGAGCCTGAAGCTCGAACGTCTTGCTGTCTTCCACGGAACCGGACTTGATGGTCGCCTTAAGGGTGACGGGTTGTTTCGTGGCGGGAAGGGCGTCGGCAGTCTTCAATTTGCCGTTTACGACGGAGGCATACTCGGTGCCCGTCTCGACGGTCCAAGTGAGCGATGCGCGCTCGAGGGTGGTGGCAAGGGTCTTCTCCGCACCCGGCGTTGCAAGGACGGTGGGATAGAACTCAAGCGCAGCTTTCGCGCGGTTGACTCTCTCCTGATCGGTCGTCTCGGGGAGGGTGTAGGCAACGGTGACGCAATCGATGCTCGCGCTGTTGTAGAAGGTGAGTTCGATATCGTTGTAATACTTCTGCAATGCACCCGCGACGATGATCTCCGCATCCGTCACCAAGTCGCCGTGTTCGTTGAGGTATTTGCCGTCCATATCAAGCCCATAGAGCTGGCAGGTGGCGGTATTGTCCTCGGCGTCCTTAATATACGCGCCCTGAATGTTGCTGTGCGCATTGGTCCAATGGCCTCTTTCGGTAACAATGCCTCTCACGGCAATGGCGACGACAGAGTCGTTCTCTTTATAATACTGTTGGCTACTCAAGCTCGCCGCAAGTTCCTGCGCCTGTTTGACGGTGTAGGTGAGCGGGATGACATGCGCGAAATCGACATGCGTCGTCACTTTGCCGACGGTAACGGACGCCGTGAGGGTGTAGTCCACTCTCACCGTGTTTTCGAGAGAGATATGCACGGGGACCATCGTCGTATCGGCATCCATCTCGCCGACGCTGACGTAGCTCTCGTAACCCTCAACTTCGGAGGTGACCGTCCAGTCGACCTTATACGTGTTGGAGCCGATTCTAAATTGACCGTTTACTTCGTAATCGGCGAAGGTCTCGGCGGCATCATCGATATAAGTGTCTCTGACCAGTGCAATCGCTCTCTCGGCGATGCTTGCATCGTCGTCCTTGCCTTTGTCGTTCTTGCAGGCCGCTACGCCGAACGCCAGCGAAACAACCATGAGAGCAGACAAAAGCCCTACCAGCCATTTGTTCTTCATATCTTTTCTCCTTGTTTTATTTTTTTATGTTGATACATAAAAACCGAGTTGGGGTGAGGCAACAAGGCCTCGGGGGTATTACACCTCATCCGTCTGCCGCTTGGCGGCAGCCACCTTCCCCTCGAGGGGAAGGCTTGGGGGGGATTTACGGGCT
>CANRFW010000037.1 GCA_947630035.1 uncultured Clostridia bacterium
AAAGACGATCTCCCCCGGAAGACAGCCGAGGAGGGACGCTATCTTCTCCCGCGCGGCCGTCAGTTTTTCCTGCGCACGCTGGCCCACGGAGTGAAGGCTCGAGGGGTTGCCGTAACACTCCCCGAAGCACTCCGTCATCGCCTCGATCGCCGCACGGCTCATCTTCGTCGTCGCGGCGTTATCCGCATAGATCATTGGTGCCTCCGCAAGGGTCTCCGCAGAAACCCTACTGTTTTAGTATGGTATATTTTACACCGCCCCCATGCCCTTGTCAAGCATTTTCCCGCATTTTCCGCAAAAGGGCGGAAGAGGTGAGGGCGGGATCGAGGAGGCTTGCGAGGGTGACGGAATCAAAGTAGGCGGTCTCGAGAACGTAAAGCCCCTCCCACAGGGCGCGCACGCCGCAGTCCCGCTCGCAGGGGTAGCCGCTCTCGGCGCAGGAGACGGGGACGAGCGTCCCCTCCATGCACCGCAAGATCTCCCCCGCCGTGTACTCGGAGGGAGAGCGCAAAAGGGCGTAGCCGCCCGCGGCTCCCCGTACCCCGCGCAAAAGCCCCCCGCGGACGAGGGCGCCCGCGAGCTGTTCGGCGTATTTTAAGGAGATGCCCTGCCTCTTTGCGATCTCCGCGACGGAGGCGGGGCCATCCCCCTGCTGTGCGATATCGAGCATGATGCGGAGCCCGTATCTGCCCTTTGTTGTGATTTGCACCTTACTCTCCTCAGACGGGGACGATCTTGAGATCGGCGCCCGTACGGTCGCAGTTCTTGAGGGTGCGGTTGTGGAGGAGGACGGTGTGTACGGCGGAGAGGGTGACATTGTGGGACGCCGCGTACTCCTCGAAATCGGCTTGGGTGAAGATGCCCTCCCCCGTCTCGTTCCCCCGCCTCTCGATGACGGCGAGAATGTGCGCCTCGAGGTCACGGTCCACGGGGGCGGCGATGAGGTCTTCGAGGGAGATGAGTTTGCCGCTCTCCCCCACCATGATCTCGGCATAGCCGTAGCCGTTCTCCTCGCAGTAGCGCTTGAGTTCTCCGTATTTTTCGATATTGAGATGGTAGCTCGCCATGGCGAAGTTCTTCATCTCGACGACGGCCACCCGCCCCTTGTAATCCTTTAAGACGAAGTCGGGGAAATACCGCCTCTCGGAGCCTGCCTGCGAGAAGTAGGGAAGCTCCGCCGTCTGCGCCTTGATGTCTTGAATGTACCCGATTTTCGCAAGATGGGTCGCGAAATTGCGCTCCAAATAGGAGTCGCAGGGGAGGACGCGCGCCCTCTCGCCGAAGGTGACGGTGAGGACGTTGGCGTGCGCCGTCTCCGCATCGTAATCCTTTTCGATATCGGGGAACAGCTCGTCCAGCTCCTCGGTGCGGGGCAGGGCGTTTGCGGGATAGACGATGAGTTTTTCCGCCGCATTGCACCGCTCGGGATCGGGCGCCCGGACCGCCGCCGTGCGGGAGGGAAGCTCCCTCTCCTCCTCGGGGGTCTCTTCGGGGGTTTTCCCGGGGGTCTCTTCGGGAGTCTCTTCGGAGCCTTCGGGCGCCTGCATGCCGAGGACCTTGTAGCCCGCGGGCATGACGACGCGCCCCGCGGGGTCGATCTTGATAAGCCCGCGCTTGATGAGGTACGCCTCGTATTCCTGTGCGATGACGTTGGTGCTTTCGTTCATGACGCGGGCGAGGGTATCCAGCCCGACGGGGCCGCCGTCGTACCGCTCGATCATGATGCGGAGGAGCTTGCGGTCCCCCTCCTCCAGCCCGTATTCATCGATGCCGTTCTCCGTAAAGAAGGTCTCCGCCGTCTCGCGGCTTACGGTGACGCCGAGCTTTTTGATCTCCTCGGGGCCGAGGGCGCCCCTGCCCACAAGCCCGTGTTCGCGGGCGAAGCCGACGAGGGCGCGGTCGGAAATGCGCCGCACCATGTTGTTGGCGACGCGGGGATTGTTGCGGCAGCGGCGGGCGATGAAGAGGGCGTCTTCCTCCGAGATCTTCATGCCGAGACGGCCGAACGATCCCGCGATGATGCCGCCGAGGATCTCGTCCGTGTACTCCTCGAGGCGGACTTTGATGGCGCGTTGGACGAAGGGCTTGGCGATCTTGCCGAGTTCCGTCGTCGCGCCGATGAGGGTGAAGGGCGGGAGGACGAGGGTCTCCGTGCGGATGAACTTCCCCTTCCCCTCGTTATAGGTCACCTTCCCGTCCTGCATGGCGGAATAGAGAACGGACTCCGCAACTTGCAGCGGGAGGGTGTGGATCTCGTCGATGAAGATGACGTCCCGCGGCTGTACCTTTTTGAGGATGGCGATCATCTCGGGGACGGTGATCTTGTTGACGTTCACCTCCGTGAAATTCGCGTGCATCTCGTTGGCGATGATGCGGGCGAACGTCGTCTTCCCAAGCCCGTGCGACCCATAGAGGAGAATGTGCGGGAGCGCCGTGTTTTTGAGGAGGGCGGCCGCGATGAGGTCGCGCACCGCCTTGACCGCCTGCGGCTGGCCGACGTACTCCGAGAGCCACTGCGGGCTTATCCCGTCCCGCGGGACGGGCGGCTTCGGGCTTGCCGCGGGCTGCGGGGGCGTGGGGGCTGCGGGCTGCGGGGGCGTGGGCGCGGGCGGAACAACGGGGGCCGAAGGGGGCGCGGAAGGGCGCGCCTCCTTTTCACGGCGGCGGACGTCTTCCAAAAGCTCTTTCACGAGCTTGTATTTTGCGAGATACCCATCCCGCTCCTTGCCGTCGCTGCGTTTTGCGAGACGGAGGGCAAGCTCCCCCGCGAGGAGGAGCTTTTCCGCCGCGCCGCGGAAATCCCCCGCGGAGGCGAGGGCGCGCGCCCGTTTCACGCTCTCCGCAAAGATAGCGCCGTAATCATCCATAAAAAACCTCCGCGCCGCGCGGTCCGCGCGGCGCTTTCACGGTCAGCTGTCGAGCTGTTTTTTGAGAGCTTCGAGTTCGGCGAGGTCTGCGTCGATCGCCGTATCCGCGGATTCTCCGCCCTCCCCGTAGATGAGTTTTTCGATCTCGTCGTCCGAGGCGAGCTGGTTGGAGGTGGAGAAATCGGAGAGATCGTCCTGCGATTCCTCGAGCATATCGTTGAGGGCCTCCGTCTGTTCGCCCACCCTGTCCATCGCGAGGCGGAGTTCGCCCGAGAGCTTACTCATATCGGCGCTCGCGGAGCCTGCGATATCCTTGCTGATGACCTGTATCGCCTTCAAAAATTCGCTCGTCATCGCGGACATATCCTTCATCTGGGAGATGATCTGCGCGTTGAGGAGCATCTTATAGGTGCGCTTGCGCTCGCTTACCGTCATGCGGAGCGCCTCTTTCGCGAGTTTGATCTGTTCGGGCAGGCCCTCCCGCATGGCGACTTTCGCCGCGTTGATATACACCTGCTCCTGCTGGCTGAGCTTTGCGATGCGCTTCTCGAGTTCCTTCATCGAGCGCTTGACGAGCATCTTCCGCTCCTGTTCTTTTTCCGCCTTGCTTTTGAAAAGTTTCATATCGTTCTCCTTGCGCCTTGCGCTTTGATTTTATTGCCGTATGGGCAGGTCCTGCGCGAGAATGGTGCGCAGCTGCTCGTCGCTCGCCTTGTCGCCGAGGGGGGCGAGGCGGGTCGCCTGACGTTGGACGGTCGCATCGAAAAAGTTTCTCACGTCGCGCGCGTTGCCGAAATTGACGCCGCGGCGGGCATACAGTTCCTCGAAATGGGTCTTCAATATCCCCCGCGCATCCTCCGCGAGCATGTACTTCTGCTTGTTGCACATGGAGCAGAAGATATTGTAGAGCTGGCCGCCGTTGTAATCGGTGAAGTGGAACTTGCGGGAGAAACGGGAGTTGAGGCCGGGGTTGGAGGAGATGAACTTATCCATGAGTTCGTCGTACCCCGCAACGATGACGACGAGTTCGTCGCGGTGGTCCTCCATTGCCTTAAGGAGGGTATCGATCGCCTCCTGCCCGAAGTCGTTGCCGCCGCCCCCCTTGTTGAGGGTGTACGCCTCGTCGATGAAGAGAACGCCCCCCATCGCCTCGTCGATCTTGGCCTGCGTCTTGGGCGCCGTCTGCCCGACGTATTGCGCCACAAGCCCCGCGCGGTCGGTCTCGACGAGCTGCCCCGTCTTGAGGATCCCGAGGGCGTGGAAGATATCCGCCATGATGCGGGCGACCGTCGTCTTGCCCGTGCCGGGGTTCCCCATGAAGACCATGTGGAAAGACATGTTCGCGACGGGAAGATTGCGGCTCCGCCTCGTCTTGAAGACCTGCACGAGATCGACGAACTGCTTGACTTCCGCCTTGACCTGCTCCAGCCCCTCGAGTTCGAAGAGCTGCCCGAGCGCCTCCTGCACGGAGACTGTTTTGACGGGCGCCTGCGGCTTTTGGGGAGCCGCGCCCTGCGGGGATGCGGGCGCCGCGGGACGGGGCTTTTTCGCCTCCGCCTCCGCCGCCTCCAATTTGCGGTTGAGACGCTCGAGAAGTTCGGCGACGGTATCGGCGTTCGCCCTGTAACGGGCGCGGTCGTTGCCGTAGGTTATCTGCATGAGATCCATCGCCGCCTTCAAAGAGCGCTTGAAGCACACCTTCGCCTCGGCGAGGTTGTTCTGCTCGACGTATTTTTTTGCGCTCTCGTAATTCGCACGGTAGGTGCGCTCGAGAATTTCCTTGTTTTCCATACCTTCCTCAGCTGTTCAGGAGTCCCATGAAACGGTCGTTGTCCGAAGAGCCGCTCTCCGCCGCGGGCGCCGTCCCCGTTCCCGCGGAAGACGCAGACCCGCCGAGGATGATGCTGTCTACCTCCGCGTCGATCTCCTTGTCTACCCCGCTCATGTCGGCATAGGCGGATTCGTCCTCGGGGAGATTCATCTCCATGCCCGAGAGGAACTGCTCGATGGTCATTCCCTGCTTGTCAAGCTCCCGCTGCGTCGCCGCGAAATCCCGCTGCGATTCGAGGATGGCGGACCTGTCGAGGGTGAGTTTGCCGAGGGAATTCATGATGCTCCCCATCGAACTTAAGAGCGCCTTGGAACTGTTGGTGATGGACTGCATCTCCTGCATCACGTCCACCTGCGCGAGGAAGTTTTCCGCCTGCTGCTTGCGGGCGCGCGCCACTTTGATGGTGGTGACGTAGTTGCGGTAGACGGTGGTCTGCCCCTTCTTCTTCGCTTCCGCCGCCTTCACGAGGAGGGACTTCGTGGTCTTCTCCATGTCGGCGACGATCTTCTCCACATTCTTGCGCTCGCGGCGGGCGGCGAACTTCGCCTCGAATTCGGCGTCTTCCCTTGCCCGCTCCTCTTCCTGCGCTTTCTTCAATTTCTTTTCTTTTCCGAACATATCCTCTCCTCCGATCAGCCCTTGCCGCCGAGATTTTTCCAGAACTCGTCATCCGACGTCTCCGCCGCCGTCGAGTTGTCGATCGCACCCGAGAGAGACCCGCTCTCCGCCTCGTTGAGTCTGTCGAAGAACTCCGTCGAGGTGGCGGTATCCGAAAGGGAGGAATCGAGCCCGTTCATGAACTCCGAGCCGATATCGACGATCTCGGTGTCCTTCGCGTGTTCCTTCTCGATGATCTCGCTGTACTTGGCTGCCTCGCGGGCAAAGTCCTTGGGGCTGACGAGCTGGTGGGTCTCGATGCGCTTCGCCGCCGTGCCGATCTTGCGGGTGTTGGCGACTTCGAGGGCGGCGTTGTAGCGGCTCGCGTTCATGTTGACGACCGCGTCGCACGCACGCTCTTCCTTACTCAGCCTGTCGTAATCGAGCTTGATCTTGAGTTGGGTCGCCTTGTCCGCCCCCTTTGCCTTGGCAAGGAGCGCGTCTTTCTTTGCGGCGATTGCCCCCTTCTCGTCGAGGGAATTGCAGATCTGCCCCTTGAATTCCGCCATCTGCTCGAGGAGTTCCATGTCCTCCGCCGTGCGGAATTCCTTGCCGTACGCCCTCGCGCTCTCGACTTCGCTGATGACGATGAGGCAATGTTCATACGCCTTGGCGAGATTCTTCTCCTGCAGGTCGACGTCGATCTTGTCGAGCAGGCCGAACAGGCGGGCGTCGATCCCCTCGAGGTCCTTTCCCTTTGCCCCGTTGGGGTAGGTCGTCTTCCCGAGAAGGTGCGCAACGGTGTTGAGGAGAGCGCCCACGTTCATCGTATCGCCGATCGCGAACACTCTCTCCATCTTCTTCTGAACGTTGTCCGTCATGCGGGCGGCGTTCTTTTCAAACGTCTTCTTGTTATAACCGAAAATACCCATGATCTTCTCCTCGTTTCAAGTTATTCGCCGAGCTTGGCGCCGCACTTCCTGCAGTAGTTGGCGCTCCCGTCGTTTCTCTCCGAGCAGCGGGGGCAGACAACCGTCTCCCTCTTCTCTCTCGGGGAATTGCCGTTCATCGCGTCGATGAGGGGAACTTTGACCTCGTTCACCTCCATCGCCTCCACGCCGATGTCGTCCCGCTTGCCCGCGTTCTCCTCCTTGCGGATGGCGTTGCGGATGCGCGTATCGTTGAGACGTTCCCGCATGGCGCGGTGTTCCCCGTCGTAATCGATGCGGGAGATCGAGAAGCTCTCCACGCGGATCCCCTTGGGATTGAGGCGGGCGTTGATCTCGTCGAGCGCGCGGGAGGAAAGGGCGCCGAGATTGGCGGCGCATGCCTCCACCCCCTTCTGCATGACGGGGCCTGCAAGCACGCTGCGGATGACGGGCGTCGTCTCCCCGCGGAGGTATTCGCGGATATCGTCCCGCGAGATGACGTCCCCGCGGAAGGGGACGGAATTGATGAAGGCGACGAAGTTCTCGATCTTATAGCCGTATTCGCCGAATGCAACGGCCTTGCACTCCGCGTTGAGGTCGGGGTCGCGGCAGGGCATCGCCGTGGGACCGCCAAGCCCCCACTCCGCAGAGAACGAACTGCTCTGGTCGATCGCGTAGATCTCGCAGTCTCCGTACGGCTTGTTGCCGCCGAGCAGCTTCTTCTCCTTGCCGGGGTTGAAAAGGCCGAACACGGTGACGGGGGTGCCCGACTTGATCTTGGAAACGCCGCCCACTTTCACGACGAGAAGGATCCCGTCCGCCGGGGCAAGCACGGTGTTGGGCGCGACCGCGTCCGCATTCACCCGCCAGCAGGCGAGCGACTCGCCCGTTCTTTTGCCGATCTCGATCTTATGTTCCATTTTCTCCTCCTTGGGAATGTATTTGCGGCACGGGCTTTTCCCCGCGCGCGTTGCGACACTATGTTACTCGAAGTTTATTATAAAATATTTTTATCGTTTTGTCAACAGCATTTCCGATATTTGTCGGAAACACGGATAAAAGCCCTCTCTGCGGGCACGAAAAAAGCCCCCGCACGAGGCGGGGGCCGTATCCGAAGAACGCTTTTACTTGTTCATGCCCTCTTGCACGGCGACCGCGACGGCGACCGTCGCACCCACCATGGGGTTGTTGCCCATGCCGATGAGGCCCATCATCTCGACGTGCGCGGGCACCGAGGAGGAACCCGCGAACTGCGCGTCCGAGTGCATCCTGCCCATCGTGTCCGTCATGCCGTAGGAGGAGGGGCCCGCCGCCATGTTGTCGGGGTGCAGGGTCCGACCCGTGCCGCCGCCCGAGGCAACGGAGAAGTACTTCACGCCGTTCTCGTTGCACCATTTCTTGTAGGTGCCCGCGACGGGGTGCTGGAATCTCGTGGGGTTGGTGGAGTTGCCCGTGATGGAGACGCCCACATGCTCGAGCTTCATGATGGCGACGCCCTCGGGCACGTTGTCCGCACCGTAGCACTTCACCTTCGCGCGGGGGCCGTCCGAATAGGCGACTTCCTTCGTCACCTTCACCGTCTCGGTGTAGGGGTCGAACACCGTCTCGCAATAGGTGAAGCCGTTGATACGGGAGATGATGAACGCCGCATCCTTGCCGAGACCGTTAAGGATGACGCGCAGGGGCTTTTTACGGACCTTGTTCGCATTCATCGCAATGGAGATGGCGCCCTCGGCCGCCGCAAAACTCTCGTGCCCCGCGAGGAAGCAGAAGCACTCCGTCTCCTCGGAGAGGAGCATTTTGCCGAGATTTCCGTGCCCCAGTCCCACTTTTCTGTTCTCGGCGACCGAGCCGGGGATGCAGAACGATTGCAGCCCGACGCCGATCGCAGCCGCCGCGTCTGCCGCCTTCTTGCAGCCTTTCTTGATGGCGATCGCCGCGCCCACCGTGTACGCCCACACCGCGTTTTCAAAGCAGATGGGCTGGGTGCCGCGCACGAGTTTATCGCAGTCCACACCCTTGGAAAGGCAAATCTCTTTGCACTCTTCTACCGACCCTATGCCGTATTCCTTGAGGGTGGCGTTGATTTTTTCGATCCTTCTTTCATACCCTTCAAACAGAGCCATGACCGCACCTCCTTATTCCTTGCGGGGGTCGATGTATTTCACCGCACCCTGTTCTTCCGCGAACCTGCCGTAGTGGCCGAGCGCCTTCTCCCACGCCTCATTGGGGGTAAGCCCCTTCTTGATGAAGTCGGTCATTTTGCCGAGGGAGACAAATTCGTAGCCGATGACCTGCGAATCCTTGTCGAGGGCGAGACGGGTGACATAGCCCTCCGCCATCTCGAGATAGCGCACGCCCTTCTTCGCCGTGCCGTACATGGTGCCGACCTGCGAACGGAGCCCCTTGCCGAGGTCCTCAAGCCCCGCCCCGACGGTGAGACCGTCGTCCGAGAACGCCGACTGCGTCCTGCCGTACACGATCTGCAGGAACAGTTCGCGCATGGCGGTGTTGATGGCGTCGCACACGAGGTCGGTATTGAGAGCCTCCAAAATGGTCTTATGGGGTAAGATTTCCGCCGCCATTGCCGCGGAATGGGTCATGCCCGAGCAGCCGATCGTCTCGACCAAAGCCTCCTCGATGACGCCCTTTTTCACATTGAGCGTGAGTTTGCAGGCGCCCTGCTGCGGCGCGCACCAGCCGATGCCGTGCGTGAACCCGCTGATGTCGGTGATCTGCTTCGCGCACACCCACTTGCCCTCTTCGGGAATGGGCGCCGGGTCGTGCCACGGGCCTTTTGCGACGCAGGTCATCTCTTCCACTTCGCGTGAATATTGCATAAGATGAACCCTCCATGAAGATTTCGGTTGAATACCGTTTTGTATTGTACCACATTTTTCCGCCCTTGACAAGTACACAGCCGCAAAAAGTTTGGAAATTTTGCGGCCCTCTCTCTTGCCCTCCCCCTGCGCAAGGGGGAGGGGTAGGGGTGAGGGTACGCCCCTGTTGTTGCGATATGCCCCTCATCCGTCCCCTTCGCGATATGCCCCTCATCCGTCCCCTTCGGGGACACCTTCCCCCCGAGGGGGGAAGGCTTAGTAAAGCGAGGGTCGCCGCCCGACCCGCCCTCATACCGAGGCTCCGCCCGACCCGCCCTCATACCGAGGCTCCGCAGGAGCCGAGTGTATCTTTCCCGCATTATACGGAGCGCCCGACCGCATTCGCCGTCGGGCGCTATACTATTACGTCATTCCGAGCTTGCCTAATATCGCCTTATTCCTTTCCTGCCGCCCACAAACACATATCAAGCACTTTTAGCGAAGTATATTTTACGGCTTCGTATTCGGCGCCTTCCTTTTTGAGTTTTTCTTCCATGTGCGCATACACTGCATCATTTATCATGTTTTCAAAGCGGTTTTTGTTGCCCAAGATGATTTCTTCGGTTTTCTTCAACAATGCTTCATCCAAGGTACTATTCCAATTTGTATGGATACCAAATTCTTCAAGACTTGCACATTCGTGACTGTCATACGCAATCACGCAACCATATGTCACCATCAATATTTTGCACAACAAAAGACGCGAGGCTCCCTTGAGCTTTTTTTGCAGTGCCCCATACAGTTGCCAAACCCTTTTTGTATCATAATTCTCTTTAAGCGGGTCCATGCCTAAAATGTCTTTATAATCCCCACTAAAAAGAACTTCGCAAGCGCCAAACAAAACCTTATAAGAATGGGACAGCAAAAAGCTCCGTCTGCATACCATACCCCAACTTGCAAGAAAGCAGTAGAGGCTACGGGAAAAATCTTCCTTTATCTCATCTGTTAATGGTTCGTTGTTTTCAACAATTTTTTTATAATAGATATCGAACGACCTTTTGCAGTAATCATAAGAACGCATGCGATCGCTTTTTTCGTTGTCCCACTTTGCCATATATTCAGCGAGGTTTTTTTCAAAATCCATTTCCTTTTTCTCCTATGTTTTTATTTTTTCGGCTGTGCCGATAAAGCTGAATTTATGCTTGCTCTTTCGTCCAAAGGACGATCGTTTCGCCGTCTGCCTCGTAGTGCCACCAATTCGAACTTTCTTCCCACTGCTCCGCCGACGGCGTTTCTGCGGAAAAGTAATACGTCGCCTCTGTCAAGTAGCCATTATTGCTACCATCTTGTATTCCGTTCCACTCTGCAGGCGTTCCTTTGTAATAAACGACTTTCAACCCACCGCAACCATAGAACGCATAGTCCCTAATCGAGGTCACGCCGCTCCCGATTGTAACACTCGTCAATCCGCTGCAATACTCGAACGCATACCACCCAATCTCGGTCACGCCGCTCCCAATCGTCACGCTTTGAAGCCCGCTACAACCGTAGAAAGCAGAACTTCCAATTGAGCCGTTTTCAATCGTCACGCTTTGAAGCCCGCTACAACCGTAGAACGCATACTTTTTAATTTCCGCAACCTCAGCGGGAATCGTCAGATTTTTTACTTCTTCTCCGTCCAAATAAAGATGATGCGCATAGTAGAGCGGATTGGCATCGTCGTCCAAAAAATCAATTTCACACCATGCCGCAAGGTTTGTAATATATACGCCCGTTAATCCGCTGCAATCATAGAACGCACGAGAGGGGATCGTTTTTACCTTTTCGCCGAACGTCACCGTCTTCAAATTTGTGCATTCGCTAAAAATCAGAGAGGAGGAACTCCATGCCGTTGTACAATTCTCCGCGTTCCAAATGACACTTTCCAGCCCGCTGCAATAAGAGAACGCATAGTCCCTAATCGAGGTCACGCCATCTCCGATCGTCACGCTTTCAAGTCCGCTACAATGTTGAAACGCATACGACCCAATCGAACCGCCCCCAATCGCTACGCTTTCAAGCCTGTAGCATTCATCGAACGCATACCACCCAACCGAGGTCACGGTATCGGGAATCTTCAACTCTCCCGTCAGTCCGCCGCAACCCGAGAACGCATAAACCTCAATTGACGTCACACCGCTCCCAATCGTAATGCTTGTCAGTCCACTGCAATAATAGAACGCATATTGCCAAATTGCATACCTCTTTCCGCTCGGCGAAGACGTCGGCAAGGTCAATTCGGTACTCTCTCCCACATAACCGAGGAGATACACCTCGTCCCCCTCCTCATAGAAGAGATAGTCATCCTTTACGACCTGTTTGCTCGGCGTCTCTTCTGTGTAAACATGTTTGGCGTATTGAGCGATACCGCCACTACTCGAAGAGTCCACTATAAACTTTAGCTGTGAATAATTCCATACTTCAATGAGTTTATAGCAACCCGAGAACGCGTCGTCCCCAATTGATTTCACGCCGGTCCCGACTGTAACCTTTGTCAACTCTATGCAATTGTAGAACGCATACTCCCCGATCGAAGCCACGGTATCGGGGATCACAATGCTCGCCAGCTTACCGCACTCGGAGAACGTATAATCCCCGATCAATGCCACGGTATCGGGGATTTCAATGCTCGCCAGCTTACCGCACTCGGAGAACGTATAATCCCCGATCGAGGTCACGCCGCTCCCGAGCGCTACGCTTTCAAGCCCGCTGCAACCCGAGAACACCCAACCCCCCATCGAGGTCACATTGTCGGGGATTTCAATGCTTGTCAGTCCGCTGCAACCAGAGAACACACTGCTCCCAATCGAGGTCACATTGCCGGGGATTTCAATGCTTGTCAGTCCTCTGCAACCGGAGAACGCACTGCTCCCAATCGAGGTCACGCCGCTCCCAATCGTCACGTTTTTAAGCCCGTCGCAACCGGAGAACGCCCCCTCTCCAATTGCGCTGCTTTCAATCGTCACGGCTTCAAGTGCCGTGCAATAGTAAAATGCCTCGTCCCCGATTGAAGTCACGCTCCGGGGGATCCGAACACTCTTCAAACTGAGGCAAGAGACAAAGGCAAGTGGTTTTATTTCGGTGACCCCTTGGGGGATCTCAAGCGCAGTTGCTTCCACATTGTTGATATAGAAACGATTCGGTACCGACATACCGACCATATAGGTTGTGCGTTGGAAAGGATTTGCTTCTTCGTTTTCGAAATCAATTCCGCACCATGCCGCAAGGTCGGAAATATAGATTGCCTCGAGAGAATCGCAACCGTAAAACGCGTCCGCCCCGATCTCGGTTATGGTTTTCGGGATTGTAATACTTGTTAAATGTTGATCGCGTGCGAATGCGCTGCTGCCAATGCCCGTAACAGGCAAGCCCTCGTAAGTTTCGGGGATCACGACGTCTATCTCAATGGCGCTACCGATCCCCGAGACGATGACCGATTCCTCCCCTTGTTCGTTTCGCGCCTTCCGATACGCAAGTCCTACGGTGCCCTCCGATTGGGAGGGAGAGGTTTCTATCTCGCCGAAATCGATGACCGTGTCCCCCGAGAGGGTCACGCGGAGGTGCCCGTCTTCGCCGATATCCATTGATTTGACGGCGACGCTCTCCATTTTTCCTTTCCCGTTAAAGAGCGCCAAAACGTCCTCAAGCGTGCCGCTATATCCGCGTGCATGTGCTTCATAATAGACGCGTTCGATCGTCCAAAGTTCGCCGTCTTCGGGCGTCTGCGAGCCGCCCTGCTGCGTGCCGCCCGAGGGGTTCGCAGGCGTTTTGTCGCACGCCGCAAGTCCGAGACATACACACATTGCCGCAAGCAATGTCATCAGCACGACCCAAAATTTCTTTTTCATCTTCCGACCTCCGTCCATGAGGACATATTGATACAGTTTCTGTATCAATTTTCTATCATTATACACAAACTGTATAATAAAGTCAATGGAAAATGAGAAAAATTTACCCCTGAAAGAGGAAGTCGGAAAGAGGATGCGGGAGCGAAGATTGCAACTGAAACTCACCCAAAGAGAGGTTGCGGAGAAACTCGGCATTGCGCAACCCGTCTATCAACGCTTTGAAAAGGGTGTGTATGAATGCAATTATGCGATGCTCGCCGCCGTTTGCAAGCTGTATGACGTTTCGGCGGACTATCTGCTCGGACTTGACGAATATTAAAAATCCCGCGCCCCGCGAAATTCGCGGGGCGCGGGCATATCTTATGTTGTTTCTCTTTCTGCCGCCTTATGCCGCGGGGGTCTGCAAACTCTGCAAAAACGCAAGCAGCACGTCCTCGTCGATGCCGATGCGGCTATCGCGGTCGATATTCTTAAACTCCCATTGCAGCGTGAAGGCGGTATCCTCATCGGCAGAAACGGTCACCGTTCTGTAACCCGTCATGTCACCTAAGGTCGAATAGGAATCGTTGCCCTCGCCGTCTTTCGAGCGGGCTTGAAGCACAAACAGGTTCGTAAGGTCGTTTTTGCACCGCTCTATATCCGTAACGAGCGTTTTCGGGATCTTGGCCGTGAAAGCAGGCTTGGCGGCGATCTTCACCCGCATTTGCCGGCCGTCCGAAAATTCGTCGTGGAACGCCGGCCAGCGTCTGTTTCCGTTAGGGTTCCAAGAGTTGAGAGGATTGCAATTGATATCGGTGGTGAGCGCAAACGAGATTTGGTTGAGGTCTTCCGTCACGCCGTCGAAAGTCGGCTCCGAGCCTTCGCTATTGCCGCCGTCCCCCCAAAGGAAGCCGAACGCGAGATTGTACTCCGCGGGGACTGTTGTGAACTCGGCGGTAAACGTCTGCTTGCCGCTGCCGACTTTGAGCGCCGCGGTGCGGTAGCAATGGCACAGTTGCCCGTTTTCACCGTCGCTCGTCTCGGTCTCGGCTACCCGCTCGAGCCCATAGGAGAACTCTCTCTGCTTCCCAAGCGTGACGGTAACCTCATAGGGCATGTACGTGTAAAGGCACCAGATATCGAGATAGATTTCGTTGGCGCCCTCGTACCAAACCTTGCCGTCCTCCTCCACCCGGGTGCCGCCGTCGGCTTGGAGTTCCACCGAAAGGACCCCCTCGGGCAGGGGATCGGGGAGGGCAAGCTCCACGGCGGTCTTCCCGCAGCCCGCGAGCAGCCCCGCAAGCATTGTCGCCAAAAAGACAAGCGGCAGAATGCGCGCGATAAATTTTTTCATGACACGCTCCTTTCTCTCATTGTTAGGATAAGTTTACACGAATATCGAAAAATTGTCAAGTATTTTACGGGAAAATGCACAGGGGGCGGGAAAACAGCCGCCCGCCGCGCGGATGATGCGCGGCGGGCGGCGTCGCGGATTACATTGCTACGGCATTGTTACGGACTGCATTGCGGGCGGCATTACGTGCGGCGTTGCGGACTTTATACGGCGGGCTGCATTACGGGCGGCGGGCCGTCTTCCCAATTAAAACTCGATATGGTCGAAGTCTTTGCGGGAGGAACGGCGGTAGAGGATCGCCTTTCTGCCGATGACGGCAACCACCTCGGCGCCGACGAGATCGGCAAGGTTTGCGGCGAGGTTTTCGCCGTCTTCCCCCGAGGCGGGGAGGAGGGTGACTTTGACGAGTTCGCGGGCTTCGAGCGCCTCCGAGAGGCTCTTTACGAGGTTCTCGCCGATCCCCTCTTTGCCCACCTGCATGACGGGTTTTTGGGTGCTTGCGAGCGATTTGAGATGCGCGCGCTGCTTGCTTGTAAACATAAATTTCTCCTTTTTCGGTTGTGATTGTGACATACATTACGCCTTGCGGCGGCTGCAAGACTTCCCCCGAGGGGAAGGCTTATCGCGCGTTCTGCGCAAAACTATTTGATATACTCGAATTCCACGTCGCCGACGACGACGGTGTCCCCCTCGTTGCAGCCCTCTTCTTCCAATCCCTTGAACACCCCGCGGTTCTTGAGGACGCGCTGGAAGTATGCCATCGAGTCGGGATTGTTCAGAACGACGTTGCGGCAGAGCATATCCACAAGCCCCCCCACGACGACGTATGCCCCGTTCTCATCCTTGAAGATCTCGAAGTCGAGGGTCTCCGCCTCCTCGAAGGCGAACTCCTCGGAGGGAATGCGCTCGGCGGGGGGAAGCTCCCGCAGTTTTTCGGCGATCGCGCGCACGAGTTCCTCCGTCCCCTCCCCCTTGAGGGCGGTAAGTTGGAAAATTTCGTACTTTTTCCCGTACTTCTTCTTGAAAATTTTTACGTTCTCCTCCGCGCCGAAACAGTCGCACTTGTTGAGGGCGACGAGCATAGGGAGGGCGGCGAGTTTTTCGGAATACGCCTTAAGCTCCGCGTTGATCGCCTTGAAATCGGAGACGGGGTCCCTGCCCTCGATGCCCGAAATATCGACGACGTGGACGAGCATCCGCGTGCGCTCGATATGGCGCAGAAAGTCGTGCCCCAGCCCCGCGCCCTCCGCCGCGCCCTCGATAAGCCCGGGGATATCCGCCGCGACGAAACTCTCGTCGTAATACTTCACCACGCCGAGATTGGGGGAAAGGGTCGTGAAATGGTAGTCCGCGATCTTGGGCCGCGCCGCGGAGATTTTGGAACGCAGGGTGCTTTTGCCCACGTTGGGGAAGCCGACAAGCCCCACGTCCGCGATGACTTTCATCTCCAAAATGATGACATGGGGTTTGGTTTCCACCCCCTTCTGGGCGAAATCGGGGGCATGGCGGCGCGCCGTCGTGAAGCGCACATTGCCCTTGCCTCCCCTGCCTCCCGCGAGGACGCGCACCCGCTCGCCGTCCTCATAGACGTCGCAAAAGACGCGCCCGCTCTCGTCCCGCACGAGGGTGCCGCAGGGAACTTTTATCTCGATGTCCGCCCCCCGCTTGCCGCTGCATTGGTTGCTCCCGCCCCGCTCGCCGTTTCCCGCAACGAACTTCGTCTGATAGCGGAAGGCGACAAGATCGGTGACATTGCGGTCGGCGACGAGATACACGTCTCCGCCGTCTCCCCCGTCCCCGCCGTCGGGGCCGCACGCGGGCTTGCCCTTGTATGCCTTGAAGGAGTTCATGCCGTCTCCCCCGTTGCCCGCCTTTAAGGTGATCTTCACACGATCGGTAAATCCGTAAGTTGCCATACGAAGAGTATAGCAGATTTTTTTCGTCTTGGCAATCTTTTTTCCGCAAAACACTTGACAAGTATACTTGGCAGTGATAAGATGATGACAAGTAAACTTGGCAAAAAGGAGAGGACTATGGAAGAAAAGGAAGAAAGAGTGCCCGAAGAGGCGCTCTCGACCGAGGAAATTTTGGTGCGGGCGAAGAAGGAGAACGAGAAGAACGGCGACGAGCGGCAGCGCTCACAGATGCAGTGGGGAAACTATGCGGGGTTCATCGGCATGGAGCTTGCCTGCGTCATCATCATGTTCTCCAAAATTTTTACGGGGAACGAATTCTCGCCCGAGTTCTTCTGCATCATGTTTACGGGGGTAGCTGCACAGAATATCGTGCAGGCGTGCGTCAACAAAAACAAGAAGACGAAGGTGGTCTTCATCGTCTGCGCCGCCCTCATTACGGCGGGGGCGCTCATCATGTGGGTCTTCTGGATCCTCGGGCTGTGCGGCATCGAGC
>CANRFW010000038.1 GCA_947630035.1 uncultured Clostridia bacterium
TTTCTTTTGTCTTTTTCTTTCTCGGAAGTGTAGGTTCGCCGCAAGTGATTTTTGAAATGACCTTATCAATACGCTTACGGTCGTTTCTTCTTTTTGTTCCTCATAAAAAGTGCTTTCGGCTTCCGTATACGGAACTCCCGCCCAACCGTTTTCCTGCTTGACCGCGATGATATCGGGCAAGAACAGGAGCTTCTTATGGAAGAGCATGACCGTCTGTATATTCAAGTCGGTATGGATATACGCTTCAAGGGGGGTGAACGAAATCCCCGCTCTATCGCGGGGCAAGCCGTCACGGCTCTCCCAAATTTGTTCGGCGGTTTGAAAATCCGAAAGCGCTTTCGTGAAATCGGAATATTCCCGCCCGAAGCGTTCGTCCTCGGAAAAATCGTAGGCAAGCTCTATTTTTACGTTCTGCAAAGAGACATATATGCTCGCCCCGAGGCTAATCGCGGAAAGCACCGCGCAAATGACTACCAATACCGTGCCGTCTATCGCTTCCCCTGTATCAAAAGTCAGCTTCATGCCGTTTGAAACAATCGCAACGACTACACACAAGAGGAGAACCCCGATGATCGGCAAGGCAATGCGGCATGTTTTGAAGACGCTATAGAGCTTATCCGCACGGTTCAAACGGTCGATCATTTCATTGGGAGTCGACTCGATAAGTTCGTCTTCCGCTACTTCCTCCGCGGGGGCGGGAATTTTTTCTTCCTTGGCCGCGGGCACCTGCACCTTGCTATGAGTGGAAAAATCTTTTACATACGAGACCCCCGTATGCGGGATACTGACCGTCGCCCGTGCCCCGCCGTTCGCTTTGCGCGTAAAGCGAAGCCCTTTCGCGCCGAAACTGTACCCGATCCCCGACTTGCTTAAATTGATTCTGAATCCCCCCAGGTTGATGCTCTTCCTGAATCTGAAAGCCATATTCTTGTCCTCTTATGCAAATTCGCATACCAATACCTATTTTATGCGAATTCGAATAAACTGTCAAGTGGAATGATATGGAATTTCATGTTTCGTTGGGAAAAAATCTGAAAGATTGGAGAGAAGGGGCCGGCCTCACGCAGAGCGGGTTGGCGCACGCAACGGGGATCCATCAATGCATGATCTCCCGTTGGGAAGCGGGCGTAAACTTGCCTTCCATCACCGACCTTGTCACCCTTGCCGATTTTTATCGTATTACGCTCGACGAACTCATCGGCAGAAAGGAATATTAGAAAGAGGAACCGCAAAGCCGTAAACTGTTGACAAATGCACAAAACGCGGATATAATAAGCATGTAACCGTCGATAAGGCAATCGCTATTTGAAGATTTCGCACCCGATAGCATTCTTGCCAATCGGCGGTTCTTTTTGCGTAAAAGAGGAAAACCAAGCCGCGCTTTCTCCGCGCACAAGTAAGAGTGAGAAACAAAAGATCCGCTCACACGCCGCGCCGCCCGCAAATTGCGGGCGGCGCGGCGTGTTCGGGATGAGGACGTGAGAGGAAGACACGAGGAGGGTGTCTTTCCGCAAGCTATCCAAGGGGGAGAACAAGGGCGAGGAGTATACTCTTCCGCGAGTTCTTCGAGGGGAGAGCGAGGCGCATACTCTTCCGCATACTATCCGAGAGGAGAGAGCGAGAAGCGCGTCTTTCCGCTATCCCGCCGAGAGGCAATGGAAAGGGGCGATGACGGGCGAAAAAGGCGGCATGGGGTCGGAAAACGGGCGCAGCGGGCGCCCGCACCGTCAGCCGATCTTTTCGATGAAATACACGCAGTCGAGGACGGAGAGCGCCTCGATAATGTCGCTGTGGCGCTTCTTCTTCAGCGCCTGCCCCACGACGGTGAACTTCACGGTATACACGGCAAGCCCCGAGTTGTTGTAAGCGGGGTTGAGTTCGAGATTGTCGATCTTAAGCCCGAACTCCCGCGCCGTCGAGATGAAGTCCTGCAAGCTGTCCCGCGATTTGAGTTCGAGGTGGATCTCGAAGTGGTCGGACTTATTTTTGATATACGTCTCCAATCCCGAGAATGCCAGAAGCCCTATCATGAGGGCGGCAAAGCCGATGAGGCCCGCGGTGTACAGCCCGATCCCGATGAGGGAAGACAGGATGGACATCGACCAAAGTCCCACCGAAGTCGTAACGCCCATGATCTGATTCTTCGAGGAGAAGACGATGGTGTTCGCCGTAATAATGGAAATGCCGATGATGACCGCGGCGGAGAGGAAGGAGAAGTTGACGCCGATGGAGATGAAATACACGTCCGCAAGCCCCGCGAACATGGAACCGATGGAGAGTACGATCATCGTCCGCAGTCCCGCGGCGTGGCGGTTGCGGGCGCGCTCGCAGCCGAGGACGGTGGCGAGGAGGATCACGAGGACCGTTTTAAGTGCCGTAGACGCGATATTGATTTCGGAGGACCATTCTCCGAGGAGATCCGCAATGAGATCGGGTGCCATATCTTACCTCTTATTGATGAATTTCTTTCTGTTATACTCCGCACCTGCGGAAGTTGCCTCGAGGAACGCCTCCTCCTCGGGGGTGCGGGCGTACTCCTTGACGGCGATCGCCCGCTCGATCTCGCACAGTCTCTCTTTGAGGTGTGCGACCTCCTCTTCCCTCCCCTGCGGGGGACTTTCCCCCTCCGTCTCCGCGTTCTTGCCGTACGAGCCGGAAAGGTAAAGAGAGAGCTTCGCGAGGGCGGGGCCGACGAGTTCGTAGAGAATACTCGAGGAGAGGATGATGGTCTCGAGCATGGCGCCCGTCTCGCCGCCGAGGACGCGCGCCCCCATTGCGGCAAGGCCGATGGCGACCCCCGCCTGCGGGACGAGGGCAAGCCCGAGATTGTTGCGCACCTTCTTCTCCTTCTTGACGATCGCGCACCCCGCGAGCGCGCCGCAGTATTTGCCCGCAATGCGTACGACAAAATAGAGGACGCCGACCGCGATGAGGGGCACGCCCCCCGCCGCGCTCCCCGTCGAGACGAGGGCGGAGAGGTCGAACCCGATCCCCGACTTCACAAAGAAAAGAAGCAGGATGGGGGGCGAAAAATAGTTGAGTTGCTTGAAGAGCTTATCGTCGTTCGTAATGTTGATATAGACGGTGCCCATCGCCATGCACCCGAGGAGGGGGGAGACGTTCACCGCCGCGCCGATCCCGCAGAGCGCAAACAAAAAGGCGAGGGAGACGATGAGGCGGTTATCCGTCGAGCGCCGCGCCATGAGGACTTTGAGGAGGAACCCGAAGACGATGCCGATGCCGATCATGAGGGCGTTCCACACGAGGGGGAGGATGACGTCCCCCGCCGAGAACTCCCCGCCGAGGGTGACGGACACCGCGACGCTGTACGCCACGAGACTGACGACGTCGTCGAGCGCAACCACCGAGCAGAGGGTATCCACAAAGTCGCCATGCGCCTTGGTCTGGCGGATGGTCATCATGGTCGAGGCGGGAGCGGTCGCCGAAGCGAGCGCCGCGAGAATGATGGAGAAAGCAAGCCCGAGGCGTAAGATAAAATAGGTGAGGATAAAGACGAGGACGGAGGCGAGGAGGGACTCGAAGAGGGTGATGACGACGACCTTCCCGCCGTTCTTTTTGAGTTTATCGAAACGGAAGTATTCTCCCACCGAGAAGGCGATGAACGCGAGGGCGATATCGGAGATGAAGTCCATGCCCTCGACGACATACCCGGGCACGAGGTCGAGACAGTACGGGCCGAGCAGGATGCCGACAAGAATGTATGCGGTGACATTGGGCAGCTTCAGGAGCTTGGTGATGCGCGTACCCAAAAAACCCGCCAGCAGCATGATGGCGATTGAGATGATGACGACGGATACGGGCGAGTTTGCCGCAAGTTGTGCATAGAACTTATCGAGCATGGGTAATCCTTTCCGCTCCCTCCCGCCGCGCGGCGCCGCGTGCGCACCTTTTTATCTTACGCGCCTTTGCGCATTTCTGCGCATTTTTGGGATATTTACGGATATTTCGGACATTTGCCGATCCATTCGCGCGCGTGGGAATGAGGAACGTTATATTAATATACCATATTTTGCAAAAATGTCAAGAGTAAAATTATAAAAAAATACAAAATTTTGCCGCCTTTCGCCGCTGCGCGGCGCCCGCGCACCCCGCCGCTACGTCATGTCGTCACGTCACCCCGCCCCGCTACGTCATGTCGAGCATCGTCGAGACATGACGCATTTGTACCACGTCACCCCTCGACTGCGCTCGGGGTGACGTATTTGGGCGATTGCACACGGGGGCGCACGTCACCCCGAGCGCAGTCGAGGGGTGACGGTATCACCGCCCGCTCTCTTGCCCTCTCCATGGGAGGGGGTGCCCCGCAGGGGCGGGGGTGGGCAAGGGACAATGTGCGTGCCCCCCGCCCGTAGAATACGTCATTCCGACGCTGTGCCTTTTGCGGCGGAGGAATCTCACCTTATTGAACAACACGGGGAACACCTCATCCGTCACGGCAAGGGCAGCCGTGACACCTTCCCCTCGAGGGAAAGGCAAGTTTGAGAATGGAACATACGCGCGTGCGAAGTAAGGCATGCATGCGGGTGAAGTAGCGCGCAAGCGTGTGAATAGGGAATCGTGTGGAAAAGCGGAAATATAAGAAACACTTATACAGGCTATAAAAAAATGTGATAGCATAAGGGGTCGTATTTATTTGACAAATACACGGGGGGGGGTATAATTAAATATGCACTCTTTTATAAGAAAATCCGTGTGGATTGCATAGAAAGAGGTGCAAATCCAAAAAAAGAGGTATTTTATGAAAGCGAAAAACTTGCTTCTCACCGCACTTGCGGCAGTGAGTTTGTTTGCGGGAGTTGTGGGTCTTGCGGCTTGTAAAGGGGAAGAACTCACCCCCGGCCCCACCCCCGATGCCCATACCCATAACTATGGCGAGTGGGTAGTCACCGTACCCACGCTGACGGCAACGGGCAGCGCCAAGAAGGTCTGCTCGGGCTGTGAAGAGGGGACGGATGGCCATGAGGTTTCCGTCACTCTCCCCGTTCTCACCGATTCGGGTTACACCAAGTCGGGAGATACCGCCACCTGCGAAGGCAAGGGGGAAGCGACCTACACCGTCACGGTAGAGGGGAACGACTTCACCTTTAAGGGTGAGACGGCGCCCAAGGGGCATGCCTACCACGAGCAAGCGGCGGTTGCCGAGACCTGTACGACGGACGGTAATAAGAAGTACTACACCTGCGATAACTGCACCAAGGTTTTCGATGAAAACAAAACCGAGTGCCAAGAGAACGATTGGGTCATTGCCAAGCACCATGTCTATAAAGAGCATGCGGCTGTCGCCCCCACTTGCACGGCCGCGGGCAACTCCAAGTACTATACCTGCGAGAAGTGCGACAAGGTCTTCGATGAGAATAAGTCGGAGTGCCAACAGAACGATTGGGTCCTCACCCAAAAGTCGCATACGCTCGGCGCGCAGGTTGCGGCCAAGGAGGCGACCTGCACGGAGGACGGCAACGAGACGTATTGGCAATGCACCGAATGCCACAAGTATTTTAAGAATGCGCAGGCCTCCGAGGAGTACGGCGAGAACGAGTGGGTGATCGCCAAGCATCACACCTATCATGAGAACGCGGCGGTTACGCCCTCTTGCACGACCGCGGGCAACAAGAAGTACTATACCTGCGAGAAGTGCGACAAGGTCTTTGATGAGAACAAGACCGAGTGCAAACAGAACGATTGGGTCCTCGATGCGACGGGTCATACCTATACATGGACGGCGACGCAGGAGCCCACCGCGACTACCACGGGGAGCGCAAAGGCCGAATGCTCCGCGTGCGGCGCCGACAACATTGGAACGGCGGTTCTTCCTGCCCTTACACAAGCGAACGTCGAGGAGGGGAAATATACGTACGACGCGGTCCCCGCGACTTGCGAGAACGACGGTGAGGGCAATTACCACACGACGGATTCGGTCACCAAGGGCGGCACGCTCACCTTCCATGTGGCGCTCCCCGCGATCGGGCACCAGTGGGTCTGCGCGGAAGCGCCCGAAGCGGTTGCGGATGGCGGCACCGTCTCGGCGACTTGCGCCAATGAAAACTGCGGCGAGACGAGAGCGTTTCCCTACATTGGCACGCTTGCACAGACGGACACCGTCACCATTGCAAAAGCGGGACAGTACTATATCAAACGCACGTCGGGGACGGCCGAGATCATTTTCACGATCCCGATCGCAAAGGCGGGCAAATACCGCGTCGAATTTATCAACCTCGATAAAAACGAAGGAGCTGCGCGCCGCCCCGTCGCAATGGGTTCGGGTTCCACCACGATCCACGTCAACAGCAAGACGCAGGAGAAAGTGGCGTATGCAACGGCATCCGCTGTCCCGTTTGCCGTGGACGGGAATGCAACGATCCTGACAGGCGAAACGATCAAACCCTCCTACAACAGCGACGTGATCGAACTTTGTTGGTTCGAGGCACAGGTGGACGAAACGTTCGCGGGCGGCACGATCACGTTCAGTATCGCCGCCGACAACAGCACGGAGAGTGCCCCGCACCCCTTCCTCATCTGCGTTGAGATAGAGGAGGAAAAGGTCTTGCAGGAGGGGGACAACAGCGTCGTGATCACCGGGGGGGGCGAGCTGGTGGATGAGTACCTCTTCAAGTCCGAAGCGGGCGGCTGGTATGAGATTTCGATCAGCGAGGAGACCAAGACAGCGGTGGGCTCGCTTATAGTCTACTTCAAAGGAACGGACGTTGCTATTTTCGACAGCGCGCGGAGTCTCTCTGCCCGCTTCGAAGTGAAGGCGAATTCTACAAACACACTTGTCTTCAGGGCGAATAACCGCGGGACGTATACGGTGAAACTCGCGAAGTCGGAAAAACCCGCGCCCACGCTGAAAGTCGGCGTCATATACGATGGCAACACGGCCTTCTCCGGGTCATCCTCTTTCAAGACCTTCACCATGACCGTCGATGCGAGCGTGGCGGAGGGCCAATATACGCTTTGGTTCCCGCTCTCGAGCAATAGATCTTATGGGAATGAGGCGTCATGTCCTTTTTCGGTTCGGGTAGGTACCAGCCCCACGTTCACTCCGTTTACATTGAGTGGCGCGAAATACTCGGTCAAGATCACCGTGAAGGGCGGCGACAAAGTGATGATCAAATCAACGGCATCAATATCGGAAGCGTTGAATGACGTGCAACTCAGCAAGTAATCGCCCGCCCTCGGCACCCTTTACCACGTCACCCCTCGACTACGCTCGGGGTGACGGTGCCAAGCCGTGCCCCCTCCACGGGAGGGGGCGCCCCGCAGGGGCGGGGGTGGGCATGCCCGACTGCCGCCCCACCCCCCTACCCCCCTCCCACGGAGGGGGCGGGTATGCGGTTCCTCCCCAAGGGGAAGGCAAGGAGCGGGAGAACGAGGGGGTAGGCGCGTGTCCCTCATTCCGAACGGAGCCGTAGGCGGAGTGAGTGAATCTTTCAAGATACGCTCCGCCGCTATGCGGCGTCGGTATGAGGGGAGCGGGCGCACCCCGCCGGAATACGTCATTCCGACGCCGCGCCCTTTGCGGCGGAGGAATCTCACCGCTTTTCAAAACACGGGGAACACCTCATCCGTCTCGCCGCCAAAAGCGGCGAGCCACCTTCCCCTCACAAGGGGAAGGCAAGGGTCGGCGCAAACAAATAATGCTCATACAACTCCACTATACGGGAACCCACGGGGAGAAATCTCCGCGGGTTCTCTGTTTCTACGCGCTTTTGCGCCTACTATCGCACGTCATGTTTCGACTGTTTTCACGTCACCCCTCGACTGCGCTCGGGGTGACGTAGTGGGGTGTTGGGGTGCGTGGTAAAGGGCGGGGTAGCGTACAAAAGAATGTTCCCGATAATAAGGCACGTCACCCCGAGCGCAGTCGAGGGGTGACGGTATCACCGCACGCCATGTCTCGACCATGCTACTTCGCGCTGTGCGCTACTTCGCCTGTGGCTCGTGCCGCCCTTGGATAACGATTATAACTTCGGGCGGGGCGTGCCGCCCTTCGATAGCATTCATAGCTGCGGGCGGGGCGACATGACGTGCGTCTATGCTCGACATGACGTGTGCCCGCACCTGTCCAACCTATCCAACATGTCACCCCGATGCGGGCGTGTAAGCCGCGGCGAAAGCCGCCAAGAAAAAATGCGGAGGGCGGCTTGAAACTTTCCCGCGTTTGTGGTATACTTGTCTCGGTCGGCCGCGCAGGAGGATGCGTGCGCAAGGAGGCGAAAGTGAAAACTCCCAATCCCGAACAAGCCGCCGTCATCGGCGATTTGTCCTCCAACCTTCTTCTGATCGCGAGTGCGGGTACGGGCAAGACGTACACCGTCGCCCGCAGGATCGAGCGCATCCTCAAAGAGGGGCTCGCAAAGCCCAATGAGGTACTCTGTCTCACCTTTACGATCAAGGCGTGCGGCGAGATGCGGGAGGATATCCTCTCCGGCTGTCCGCAGGCCGCGGGGGTGGAGATCAAGACCATCCACGGCTTTTGCCGCAAACTCCTCGCGGAGGAGGGGAGGCGCACAAGTCCCTCGGGCAGGGAGCCTGTGGTGTGCGACGAGGTGGACGAGGAGGAGATCCTCGGCCGGCTCTTTTCCCGCCTCATCCCCGTGTGGGACATGGAGCGGGCGGCGCGGGAGAGGTACTCCCTCACCCTCGAGGAGGTGCTTTCGCGGGACGTCGTCTCCATAAACGGCGCGCCGCTCTCCGCGGGGGGAGCCGAGGGATTTTACCGCCGCATGGACGACGGCTCCTACTTCGGCGCGGCGGGCATCCTCCCCGAGGAGATCGCCCTGCCCCTCCTCCGCGCGTCCGATCCCGCCCGCACCTTCTGTCCCGACTGCGGAAGCCCGCAGAGGGAGAACGGCAACTTCTGCCATGTCTGCGGCTTCGATTTCCGCACCTATATCCCGCCCCGCAAATTCGCGCTCGGCAAATACGGGAGATACCGCGATCTTGTCTCCCTCCTCAAACACGAACGCGCCCTCTTTCCCTTCGGCGACGAGGAGGCGGACTACACCGCCGCCTTTGCCCGTCTCAAGGAGAGGGAGCCCGAAAAACTCAAGCGCGCCTTCTCCTACCGCATGGGCTACGAGGAGGAGTTCGACCGCGTCTTCTGGGGGAAGGCGGAGCGGTACATGGGCGCCCTCATGCGCGCCTACGGAGAGGAATTGCGGGAGAGCGGCCGCCTCGATTTCGACGACCTCATCATCGGTGCCCGCGATCTTCTCCGCAACGGCGCCGTCTGCTCCCGCGTGCAGGCGCGCTACCGCTTTATCGTGGTGGATGAGACGCAGGATACGAGCGTCCTCGAGTACGACGTCTTAAAGCGTCTCTTTGCCCATGCCCGCGTCATGCTGTGCGGGGACTTTTTTCAGACCATTTACGAGTGGCGCGGCTCCCGTCCCTTTGACGTTGCGGAGGACTTCTGCAAGACGTTCGGCGCCAAGACGTATACCCTCACCCAAAACTACCGCGCGACCCGCACCCTTGCGGAGGCGGCGTACGGATTTCTGCGCAACGCCTACCCGAAAGGGGAGAAGTTTCTGCCCGAGAGCTACACCGTGCAGAGCGGCGAGGAGGGGGAGCCCGTGCGCTTCGTGCGCTGTCTCGGTGCGGAGGCGGAGGAGAAGTTCATCTTCCGTTATCTTACAAAGCACCGCGGCGAAAACGTGTGCGTGATGGCGCGTTCCAACCGCTATATCGAGGGGCTTTTCCGTAAATTCGATTCCTTAAATTGCGACCTGCCCCCCGAAAAACGGCTCTCGTTCTTTGCGGCGGGGGACTTCCGCCTCTTCAAATCGGCAGCCGTAAAAGACATGCTCGCCCTCTTTGCTCTCCTCCTCGACCCCGACGACATCCCCGCGGCGGAGCGTATCGCCGAAAAATACCTGCACGGGGTCGGCGCCGCCACTCTTGCCGCCGTGCGGGAGGGCGGGCGCGCGGGGCTTGCGTTCTCCTCCTTCCTCACCGAGGAGACTTACGGCGGGGATCCCTACCGCACGCTTCTTCGGGCGGAGGAAGAGGGGAGGATCGTTGTCTACGACACCGAGACGACGGGGCTTGACCTTGCCTGCGACGAGCCCATCCAGATCGCCGCCGTAAGTCTCGGCAGGGAGGGGAGGGAGGAGTTCATGCGCTTCGTCCTCCCCACCCGCGAAATCTCCGCGGGCGCCCTCCGTACCCATGGCTATTCTCTTGAATATTTACGGGAACACGGCGCGATCTCCCAAAAGGAAGCGCTCGAAGCGTTTTCGGAGTTTGTGCGGGGGTGCGTGATCGTCGGGCACAACGGCAAGCGGTTCGACCGCCCCCTCCTCGAACGTGCCCTTCGCGACTGCGGCCTTCCGCCCCTTCCCGCCGAGGGGGAATACGATACCCTCGAGCTTTCCCGCATCCTCATGCCCGAACTGCCCGATCACAAACTCTCCACCCTCTGCGCCGCCCTCGGGGTCACGAACGAGCGCGCCCACGACGCCTTTGCGGACGTTGCCGCGACGGAGGGGGTGCTTGCCCGTCTCCTTGCACGGCTGAAACCGCAGACGGGGGTGCGGGAGAAACTCGTGCGCCGCTGTGCCGAAAAGTTCAAACCGCTCTACGCCGCCCGCCTCGCCCTCAACGCGTGCCTCGATTCCGACGATGCGGATGGGCTTTTCGACCGTGCGGAGGAGGCGTTCTCCTTTTCCGCCCGATGCGAAAAGTCGTGGGAGAAGGAGAACCCCGCCTTGCTGCGGATGCTCGTCAAGGAGAAAGCGGGGGAGATGCCGCTGCGGAAGGCCTTGCAGGAACTGCTCGCCGAATCCGCCCTCTCGGGCAGCGAACTCGACGCCCTCGCAAAGAAGCTCGACAGGATCCCCATCGTCACCGTCCACCAATCCAAGGGGTGCGAGTTCGATACGGTGATCCTCGCGGGTGCGGACGAATACCTCTTTCCCCTCGCCGCGGAGGACGGGCGGGAAGAGGAGGAGAAGCGGGTCTTCTACGTGGCGATCACGCGGGCGAAGAAGAGACTTCTCATAACCTGCCGGGGGAGCGGCGCCGCCCGTTCGCCAAGCCCCTACCTCGATCTCATCCCGCGGGAATGTCTCGAGCGTTACGAGAGCGACGGCACCCGCACCGAGCGCAAATAGGGTCCGCCGAAATACGCCGCCCCGTTTCGCCCCCTCGGCTCTCTCACTACGTCATCCCGAACGTGCCGCGCCGCCCGCCGCTACGGGCGCGCGCTCCCTCTTACTACGTCATCCCGAATGTGCCGCGCCGCCCGCAATTTGCGGGCGGCGCGGCACGTGAGCGGATCTCTGTTTTCCGAACGCAAAGGCACCTCTCCGAATGCGGAAGCATCTCGCTCCGAAAGAGCGCACGGGGCGTTTTTCCGACCCCATGTCGCATTTTTACGAAATTTTCCGATAGAGGAAGCACCCGCAGGGCAGCTCCTCCCGCGCGTAATTGCCGTTTAAGAGAATGTCCCCGCGCGGCGAGTGGAGGAGGGTAAGCCCCTTGCAGTCGACGAACGCGTCCGCCGCAACGGAGGAAAGCCCGCACGCGTCGATCTCCTCCACCGAGGGGCAGGCGTAAAAGGCATGGGAGACGAGCGCTCCGCCCCGCACCTTGATCTTTTTCAGGGAGCCGCCGTCCGAGAAGAGGTAGGCGAGGGTGCCGTCTGCCGATGTCCCCGAAGGATCGAGGGCGTTGCCGACGAAGGGCAGCTCGAGGGACGAGAGCTTCTCCGAGGCGAGAAGGGCGCCGCGGTCGGCGTAGTCATACTCCCCGAGAATAAGCTCCTCCGCTTCGGAGCTTGCGGTGAGAAGGCGCACCCCGCCCGCCGTACGGAGATAGAGGGCGTCCCCTTCCGCCGTATAGGGCGCCTCCGCGCGGAAGGAGGCGAACGAGCAGCCCGCGAGGGCGCCGAGCTGTGCCGTCGGGGTGACGGTAAGCATATGGGCTTTCATCCGCCTCAATGCGGAAGCGGGCACTTCGCCGAACAGAACGATCTCCTCCGCCTCGAAGTTTTCGGTGGGCATCAGCCCGTTTTGCCATACAAAAAAGCCGTCTGCATAGAAGAGACGGCCGGCGAAAGCGAGGTTGAGAAGGGCGCGGCCGAACAGAGAAAGAGCCTCCGTTCCGAGGGCGGCGATCGCGGCAAGGTCGGTCCCGCCGAGAACGGAAACGGCATGCACCGCTTCCTCCCCGAGGGCGATCCGTCCCACCTCGTCGCCTCTGCGGACGAGCGCTTCCCCCTCCTCCGAGATGCCCGCAAAGAGGCGCACGGCAGTGCCTTCGCTCTCCATGGTGACGGAGCCGTTCTCCCACACACAGCGGTAGCGGGATTCTTCCGCGGCGGGAGAGAATCCGCACAGGAACCCCGCGCAGAGGAGGAGGGCATACCCCGCCGCAAAGAGTGTGAAGATCGCTTTTTTGACCGCAGACATTGTTCGCGCTTCCACGAATTTCCGTAATTTTTTCTACCAATTATACGACTTTTTCCGACGTTTTGCAACCTCCTCGCGCAATTTTTCCGCCCTTACGGCAAATTTTTTACGGAGCGTATGCTTCTGCGCCGATTTTCGCTTATTGTCCACCCCTCGGCTCCCCCCTTTGGGGGAGCTATCACGTTGCCCTACCCCTTGGCTCCCCCCTTTGGGGGAGCTGTCACGCTGTCTTTTGGCGTGACTGAGGGGGTTCCGCCCCGATTGCAGTTATCCCTTGGCTCCCCGCAAACCTTATTACGTCACCCCTCGACTACGCTCGGGGTGACGTATGTACGTCCGCTCCGATTCCATAAACACGTCACCCCGAGCGCAGTCGAGGGGTGACGGTATCATCGTGTCATGTCTCGACTGCGCTCGACATGACGTACCCAAGAACCAACCGCCCTCGAGGGGCGGGCAAGGGGGCGGGAAGGCCCGACTACTCTCTTGCCCCCTCCACAGGAGGGGGTGTCCCGCAGGGACGGGGGTGGGCACGCCCGATCGCCGCCCACCCCCCTTCCCCCCTCCCACGGAGGGGTCGGGGTGTTGTCCCTCACAAGGGGAAGGCAAGGGGGCGGGTATGCGGCTCCTCTTTAAGGGGAAGACAAGGGTCGGGGTGTTGTCCCTCACAAGGGGAAGACAAGGGCATGGGGGAGAGCGCGCTGCAAAAAGATTGCAAGGCGCGGTCGCAGTTCACGAAAACGAGGGAGGTCAAATTTATGTCGTTCACGGAAACGGATAAATTTTATCAAAACCTATTGCAAAATCCTTTTTTATGGTGTATAATGAAACACCAAACGAAAAATGGGGGAGGGAGAACTATGATAAAAGTCAACTTCAACAGCCGCCAGCTGTCCGTAAAAGAGGGCACGCGGGTCTTGGATCTCGTCGGTGAAAAGGAGAGGAAAAACCTCGTTGTCTGTCAGGTCGGTGCGCAGATCAAGGAACTCAACTACAAACTTTCCGAGAAGAACAACGGCATGACGATCCGTCTTCTGAATTTAAGCAATGCCGAAGCGGGGAGAGCGTACAGCGCAAGTTTGCGCTATGTCGTCGCGATGGCGTTTTACAGGATCTTTCCCGACGTAAAGATACGCTTCTCCTACAACATTTCGCGCTCCATTTCCTGCCAGTCTCTCACCGAGAACTTCAACATGGCCCGCGCGGTCGACGCGATCACCGAGGAAGTGGGGCGCATCATCGAGGAGGATCTGCCCATCGAGCGCGTCACCGTCACGATCGAGGAGGCAACGGAGATCTACAAGAAATTCCACCTCGACGACAAGATCGAGATCCTCAAATACCGTCCCGAAACCACGGTGCATCTCTACAAATGCGGGGATTATTACAACTATCTTCACAGTTACATGGTCCCCTCGACGGGGTGTATCCACAACTATACGATCACGCCCTACAGCCCGGGGATCATCATCCAGTACCCCCGCCACGATTTGGATGCCACCATCCCCGAATTCGAGGAGGAGGCGACCTATTGTAAGACGTTGCAGAGGGCGTACCATTGGGCGGAAAAGGCCAAGATCCAGACGGTCAGCGATATCAACCGCAAGATCGACCGCGGCGAAACGCTCGAGTTCGTGCAGCTGTGCGAGGCGTATCACAACCGCCAGCTCGCGGAACTCGGCGATGCGATCGAACGGGAGATCGAGAACGTGCGGCTCGTCGCGATCGCCGGCCCGAGTTCGAGCGGGAAGACCACCTTCTGCAACCGCCTGCGCATCGAACTTCTGTCGCGCGGGATCAACCCCGTAACCATCTCCATGGATGATTACTACCTCGAGAAGGACAGGATCCGCGAACTTCAGGGGAAACCCGCGGGCAAGCTCGACCTCGAGCATATCGACTGCCTCGATATCGAGCGGTTCAACAAGGACCTCTTCGACCTCATCAACGGCGAGGAAGTCACCCTCCCGCGCTTCAATTTCCAATTGGACAGGAGAGAGGAAGGGAAGACGATACGCGTCGAGCAGAACGTCCCCATCATCATCGAGGGGATCCATGCCCTGAACGAGAAACTCACCAAATCCATCCCCAAACACAGAAAATTCAAGATCTATATCGCGCCGCACGCACAACTCAATATCGACAACCACTCCCCGCTCTCCGTCACGAATGCACGCCTCATAAGGCGCATCGTCCGCGATATGAAATTCCGCAACTGCCCCGCGGCGGCGACCATCGACATGTGGCAATCGGTGCGGAACGGCGAGTTCCGCTGGATCTATCCCAATCAGGAGAACGTGGACTACGTGTTCAATTCGAGCCTCGGCTATGAACTCTGCGCCCTGAAGCGGGAGGCCATGGAGGCGCTTACGAAGATCACGGCCTCCGATCCGCAGTATCTCGTCGCCAACCGCCTCATCAAGACGCTGAAGTATTTCCGCGAGATCGACGACGCATCGCTGATCCCCTGCAACTCGCTCCTGCGTGAGTTCATCGGCGGCAGCTGTTTCCAAGTCTGAACGGTTGCCGTCCCCCGCAAAAAACGATACGGGCGCCCGCAAAGCGCTTTTGAAAATGCCCGCCTCCGAGGCGGGCATTTTTTGGTGCATGCCGTCATTCAATAGCATTCAGGCCGATTTCGGGGCAACCCGCGACTCTCGCGAGAGTAGAGTCGGCAAAATAGAAAAAGTAACACGGGAAAAGCGCAAAACAGCACGGCGGGGGCTTGTTTTTTGCCGCCGGGACGTGATACAATTCTTGCGGAGGTGCAAAGGAATGCTCAACGAAAGATTGAGACTGCTCTGCAAGCGCCGCGGCCTCACGCAAAAACAGCTTGCCGATGAGATCCACGTCAGCCGCAGTGCGGTCGCCAAGTGGATAAACGGGCGCGGGATCCCGTGCAAGGAAAGCATCGAGGAGCTGTGCAAATACTTCGGCGTAAAGGAGGAATGGCTGTTCGGGACGGAGGATCTCCGCATGGCGATGGAGGCGTATGAACATGCCGTCAGAAGAGTACAGGGGAGTTTCGACGCCGCCTTCTCCGTCTGGAATACCGTTCTTCTCTTTCTCCGCATAGCCTGTTCGGTCGCGGCCGTCTTCCGCGGGATCGCCTCCCCGACCTTTTGGCTGCTCCCCGTGGCGGCCATGTGGGATGCGGGCGCCGCCGTACACCTTCTCTATGATCTGTGGGCGGTGTGGTGGCACTTTCTCACTCTGCGCGGGCTGCAGGGCGGGAAGGCCTTGCACTTTCTATGCGGCTTCGGCGCGGTCCTGCTCGGGACAACCTGCGGCCTGTCGCTCTATGCGATTGCTACCTTTTTCATGTATCCTCCCGTCGGCGACAAGAGCGGTGCGTGCCGTATCCGCGAAGCCCTCTACCGCCTCGGCGCCGCTCTGGCGCGGGCAACCTTCCGTTGAGGGACAACGCTCTCCGCCGAGGATCAATATTACCATCAAAAAATAAACCCGAACAAGGGTGTTCGGATTTATCCATGTCTGGTGAACCCGACGTGACCCCAATAGAACACCTAATTACTTCCGATATTTTGCCGTTTCGTCATGGCTATTGTAGCACAGCCTTGAAGGAAAGTCAACGGGGCAAAATTCTTGCGTTTCCATCCAATTTCCCATATTTCGAGAGCCGGGCATTCGCTCGGCTCTTTTTTTACGCAACAATTTTGTTTCTCCCTCTTTCGCTGACTTCCCTATGCGTTGTACTCGGATTGATACCTTCTTCCAATCAAGCCCGTGCTACTGCTGCCTTGCCGAAAGGCAAAATAAAATATCGGAGGTTTCCAGATGGAAAACAAAGTTTCTCAAAACAAAAGGTATTACATGAGAGAATTTCAACTCTAATGAGTTTCCTCATCTGACACCAAAACGGCTATTTATTCCACATTCCGCTTGACATGAGCCTCGTAAGCGTGCGGTATTTATGGCAATGCGCCAAGTATCCCGCCCCTGCGGGGCTTTTTTCTTGCCTTTGGCAAATAGCCTACCACACGCCATTCTCATGTCAAGCGGCTTTTGCGGCATAAACCGCCGTTTGAGGGCGATACGGAGAGGAAGCCGAGGACACACCTAAAACCCCGCAGAGGTCATTTCAGCGGGCTTAAACGAAGTATTTCAGAGTACAAAAAAATCAGTCCAAACCGAACATTGTGAAATATTCGGATTAGACTGACTATGGTGACCCCAACGGGATTCGAACCCATGATACCACC
>CANRFW010000039.1 GCA_947630035.1 uncultured Clostridia bacterium
GCCTACCGCACGTCTTTCTCATGTCAAGAGCCTTTCGCGGCATAAACCGCCGCCCTTCCTGTCCTTCGAGGGCAAAAAGAAAAACCTAAACCGAACATATTAGTTCAATTTAGGTTTCACTTGGCGCAGGGAAAGGGATTTGAACCTACCGGGAAGGAGGCCCATCGCCCAAAATCCCCTTGAAAACCCTGTTTTCGGTCGTTTTTGCGACAAAAACGGGCTTGGAAGCCGCTTTTCGGAAAAAATCACTCTCCCAAAAATTGGGAGAAAATTGGGTCAATAACGAATTTTCGCCGCCTCACGCACAAGATACTCATCGGATAAATCGGTATAAGTATCCGCCAAAACACCGCTCGAGTGTCCCATAAATTCATCCCGCGCAGCGTCTGCCACGCCGCACTCCCGGCAGCGGGTGTAAAAGGTCGTCCGCATATCCTTGAGTGTATGCTCCGGCAAAATCGCTTTGAACACCGCCCAAAGTTTCTTGCAAGGGAGAAACGAGATCTCGCCGCCGTCCGCCAAATAAGGTGCAAGCATCGGAGACACGGGGATCCTCTTGGTCTCCTTCTTCCCGTTATGCCGCTTGCTGTTATTCGCGTAGATGATCCCGTCGCGCAAGACCGCCGTCTCATACTCGTTCGGCCGAAGTCCCGTATAAAGCGCCACCGCAAACATTCGCAGATACGGCGTTCCCTCCGTCCGGCGGAGAAGCTCCGCCTCCTCCTCTTTCGTAAGCGCCTTCCCATGCACCCGTTCATGCGTCTGATGAAACACCATATCAAGCGGGTTCGAAGAGATCAGACCGTGCGCGATCGCCATTTTGAAAATCACGTTCAAAAGCGAATGCAGGTCATCCACCGTCTTCCCCTTCCCTTGATCCGACAACCCATCGAGAAATCTTTGACACAAAAACGGCGTGATCTCCTTCAAAGGCAGCTCCTTAAAATACGGCCGTAAATGCTTGCGGATACGCCGCAGATCGTTCTCATACGTCAACGGCGCGACCTTCCTCTTCCGAAAATTCTCAAAATAGAAAAGCGCGAACGCCGTAAAGGTCTTCGGGACAGGCGGTCCCTTTTCCGCGGGGCCCTTCTGCAGCCGCTCCAAAAACTTCCGTTTTGCCTCTTGCTGCGTCTTCGCCGCCGCGGAGTAATGCACCCCGTTGATACTCATCCGATATTCGTAATACCCGTTCTTAAACCTTAAATGTTTTTGCAGTCCTCCTTTCAGCTCAATTATTTTTCTGATTTTGCTCGGCATCTTTGAGATCTCCTTTTCGGTAAATTCAAATTGCCTTGTTTTCTCCTCCTGCGAATAGTAAAGAGCTTCTTCTCGGGTCTTTGCCTTACTGCCTGCTTCGCTTAAAATAGGGAAACCCTCCCGCGCACGGGAGGGTTTCACCGTAATAAACCCGTCATCTGGATCGGGACCGCCTTTCACCAACACCAACCGCGCCCGATGAGACGGCTCCTCCGGCAAAAGCGCTTGGATCTCCGCGATCATTTGCATAACGCAGCGCAACTTCTCCCGCATAAACTCAATATCCACTTTTTCTTCTCCTTTCGGGATAAATCCCTCGGGAGAATTGTAAAACCTTTTAAGTGGTAAAATTTAGTCGGTTTTTTCATAGTAAAAACCGACTATTTGCTATGAACAACCAAATTTTACTTCTTACACTTTTTCGGCGCAATTTGTTGCTTCGTTTCCGCTTCGAGTTCCGGAATCCCCTGCTTCGGCGTTGGAAGATCCTCGGGCATCGTACCGCCAAGCTCCTCGATCGTCCTGCGCACCGTGCGCCCCACTTCGAAGTGCGTCGCATTGGCGTCGGAAGGCGTATTCACACCTTCGCGCTTCATCTTCGCTTCCGTCTGCGTAATGCGGAAGAGATTCGCCGCGAGCTCCTCACTTCCCATGTAATCGAGGATCTCCTGCCCTTCCGAAAGTCCCTTGCTCTCCGCAATGTCTCGGGCGGTCATTCCGCCATACAACCCGCGATAGCCCGCATCCTGAAAAGTTGCGTACTCTTGACGGGTAATGATCCCTGCACGGTGCGCCGCTTCCGCAAGCAGCATATTCTTCTGCCGAATATCTCCGCGGATAAAGAGTCGGCGCTCATCTTCATTAAGACGGTCATATAGTTCGGCAAGCTCCTGCTGCCGCGTCTGCACGGCAAAATAAGTCTGCCCCCATGCGATGACGTCTTTGCGCGGGTCCCCGTTCATCACGATGAGATAGCACGCATAGCGTGAAAGCTTATAATCGGGAATCGCTTTCATTTTGGTTTTGTTGACCTCAACAAAACCTAATTCTTCGACGTTCTTTTTCGGTTTGACGGGCATCTCGACCATCTTGTTGACCTCAACAAAATGATCTCCAACGTTCTGCTGACTAATTTTACAAGCAATCTTTGCAGTCTCGATTACTTTCGAGAAGTTTCTCCACTCCTTATATTGCAACGCGCCCTGCAGCTCGCGGGCAAGCCAATACTCCGCGCCATTCTCATCGATATGGCGCAGATCATCAAAGAGCTTCTTCTGTCTTTCTTCAAGATCAGTCATAAAATCATACCTTCATTTCTTCTATAACTAGTAACAAACCATCACCAGATTGAATTTCAAAGCACGACTATTTATTATGCTTTTTTCTTTATTGATTTGTTATGGTATTTCAAAATTTATCGTATGAGATTTAATATTTTTAGGATTAAGCTTTCGCTCCAAAACTGAATCGATTTTATCCATATCAGTTTTTTCATATATACATACCAATGTAATTTTTTGTTTTCTGTATATTTCCATCTTAAAATTCTTTGATTTTGTGTATTTTATATTGTTTTCGTTATACCCCCAATGCTCAATATATACTCCTTCACCGAGACCAAGATAATTCGGTAAGAAGAAGTCGGGACGAACCACATCTGTTTCATTGGGTCCATACGATAATTCTTTTTCATAAGCATGAGGGATCCCATGCTCAAAAAGATAATTATCGATCTCTCGTTCGGATTTACTTTTAACGATATGACCGTCTTTGCAAGTTCGTTTACCTTCATAATCTTCATCCAATAGTTCAACATTCGAACAATTTGTTATTTTAAAAAGCAATTCCTTATCTTTGAACCTACGATAACAACTAGTGCAAAAAAGCAAGCCATCTGTTTCTTTTCCGCACGTAATACAGCGCGATTTGTTATTGCTATCGATTGTTACTATGCCATTTTGACTAAGTGAACACGAGGATATTTTATCCTTTTGCTTTGACTTACAAACCGAGCATCCTTCCTCAGTTCGAAACCATGTTCCACACGTTTCACATTTTGTGACTTTCCCCTCATCGCGCAATTTGAAACAATCAAAACAAAGAGGATAAATCCCACTGGGCTTTCCGCATATCTCACAAACTTTCTTCATTCCGTTTCTCCTCCGTTCATTACGAATTTTTCAATTTCAAACTTTCCTCTGCTCCTGCGCCGCTCAAAGCACGTAGATATATTTTTAAGTCCTCCTTACGGGAAGGAGAAAGCCCGTCAAAAAGAAATAAAACTTCCCGCTCTTCCGCAGAAAGAGCAAAAGATGAAGGACCCGAACGGTAAGGAGCGATCGACGCGTCCAGAAGCTCGTCGTAAGTTACACCATTATAAGCCCTATCGGCAATCTTTTTCAAAAATTGCGGTGACGGTGTATGCTTACCCTGCATTATATGAGAAAGCGTAGCTGAACTAACCCCGCAATGCAACGCAAACTGATTTTGAGAACGATCGCCTTGCGCAAGTTTAAGGAGTTCTATAAGTGAAGTGTTTATCATTTATCAACACCTCCAACTCAATGGTATCAAAATCTTCGACAAATGGAAGTTTTTTTTTACAATAACTGTTGACAAATTAGAAATGAATATGATAAACTGTTGCTAAATTCTAAATACGGCGGAGAAACCGCGCGAAGGAGGAAACAAAGATGGCAAGAAACTACAGAAGCAGCAGGAACAACGACGTCGCGGGGAAGGTGATCCTCTCCATCGTGCTGGTCGTCGTTCTTCTCGGCATGATCGTCGGCGGCGCCGTCGCGGGCTGGTTCGCCCACAAGGACGGCTGGTTCGACAAGAAGACCGACGACACCGAGAAGCAGGAGCAGGTCGAAGACACCCCCGAGACGCTGCAGCCCGAAGAAACCGAGGAATGAATTATGGAGCTTACCTTTCTCGAAGTCCGCACGGATGACTCCCCCGTCCTTCTGAACGCCGCGGAGATCTCCTATATCCGCCGCGGCTACGGCTGCACCATGATCTTCCTCCGCTCCGGCAGCGTCGTCGAGAGCTGCGAAGACTACGACGAGATCACAAAGAAGATCTCGAAGCTCACGGGAGGAAGGTCATGACGGAGACGGGGATCCTCATCCTGATCGCCTCGGCGTGCTTCACGCTCGCGGTCGTTCTCGCCGCTTGTCTCGGCGCGGCAATTTGGAAATATCACGAATACCGGCGTGAAGTACGCTACTGGCTCGACCTCCCCCCGGAACAACCGAAAACTGCCAATGGGGGCAAAAAAGACACCTATCAAGGAGAAGATGACTGATGGCAAAAAAAGAGAGCGCTTGGATCTGCGCAATGAAAGTGATCCTCACCATTTTGCTCGCTGCCGTTCTCGCTTTCGGCGGCGCCGTCGGCGGCTGGTTCGCCCACAAGGATAACTGGTTCGGGCTCACCGAAAAAACCGAGAAACCCGAAGATCCCAAAAAAGATCCCGACGATCCCGCTCACGAAGACGAGAAAAACGGCGGGCTTAAAATGAGCGAACCCACCGAGAACGGGATTGCCCTCATGGCGGCCGCCGTCCCCATTGCCCAACTCGGAGACGCAGACAGTGCACAGACGATCACCGCGACCGTCAAGCCCAACAACGAGGGCGACAACAGCGGCGTCGCATGGAGCGCAGCCTGGAAGAACCCCGCCTCCGAATGGGCGACGGGGAAGGATCTCAAGGAATACCTCACCCTCACCCCGCAGGGCGAGAGCGTGCAGGAAAGCAAAGTCGTCACCGCAAGGTGCCTTCAAGCCTTCGGAGAGCAGATCATCATCACGGTGACCTCCTCCGATAACCCCGAAGTCACCGCCGAGGTCACGGCGGACTATGCCCGCAAAGTCACAGACGTCTCCCTCTCCTTCGGCGACGTCGTCTGCGACTTCGACAGCGGCAAGACCAACGTCATCGTCGAAGTCAACCCCGAAGGAACGCCCAAGGGCGGCACACCGCAATTCTCCCTCTCATACGGTGAAACCTACACCGTCGAGAATCCCGCGGAAACTTCATTAAAACTGGAAGAAGCCAAAAATTCATATGGAGCATTTCTTCAAAGGATTGACTACAATTCCAGAGGAACAGAATCTTACTTCATATTTTACGGCGGAACGTCGGAAAACAAAGACTACACAAAATTGAATACCTTCAACCTCAAACAAAACGGTCTCTATTTCGGGATCAAGTGGTTTGTCCAAAATCTCGGCATGAGGAAATATTATGGCGGATACAACAGCACAATAATCGATCTCGACGATTATTCTCCATTAGATGTAACAAATCAATACAATGCTTGCATCGACCTCCACAGTGAAGATGAACAATTCGGACTTGACTACTGGAGAACCATGTTCGATTTAACTGTAACAATCGAAAGCAGCTACCAACATATTACCAAAAAAACCTCTTTCATCATGTCCGGATACACCAATCAGAGCACTGTCTCCGGCGTCGAGACGGACAAGCCCTCGATCACCTTCTGATAAAGGTGCAGCGTCATGGAGGCAAGCATGAAGCGATTTTCGGGAAAACTCATGAAAGCAGCGGCAGCCTTTTTCCTGCCGCTCTTCATGCTGTTTTCCGTCACGCTCCCGCCCGTGACCTCCGCCTTCGCGGTAGAGGTCACGAGCATGGACGAGAGCCCCATCGAAACAGATCTCGAGGGCGTGGATCTCACCTTCTACCCGTACAATGCGAACGACATCCACTCCCTCATCGAAGGGGTCGGATTCATGGAATACGCCTACTCCCTCCGCCCCGATCCCACGCGCTTTTTCGGGCTCTACTTCTACGTCTATAACCCCACGCAGAAGAAAGTCATTACCCATCTCGGCGCAAACTCCGTCAACATGGCGACAGAGTACAACAAAGCGGGCGAACCCGTAAAATACGCCAACCTCTCAATCACCTTCCTCGACGCGAGCTCCGACAACCGCTTCCTCAAATTCAAGCTCACCAACGCGGGTGCAGCGCGGCAGCGGGCGGGCGAATACGCGGCCGCCCACAACGGCATGAGACGGTACGACGTCGCCTCCGTCGAGCTATGGTTCGAGGGCGACAAAAACGCCACCGACGCCGCACCCCTTCACACCGAAACGGAAGAAGGGGAGATCATCGAGCAGGGTGCGACCTACTATTGCACCGGCTACGCCGCCGGCTGCGCTTCGGATCCGAACGCGGAGAGCACTCTCTCCATCGTCTCCCGCGATCTCCTCACCGTCCGCCTTCAGATCCACCACACCTACTTCCGCCCCGAAGGCACGAACGGCAAGAACCGCTACACCCACGACAGCCTCAATTCCTTCTACTTCGCCCTCCCGAAAACTCTCACGGGCGAATACGGCACGCTCACGCGCATCCGCGGCGAATACCGCAAAGCGCTCTCGGCGGACATGCTCGTGACGGGCGATCAGACCTATTACGACCGCTTCTCTTCCGTCATCGGACAAGATCTCGGTCTCCTCGAAGAAGACGACCCTTTCCCTTACTTTTTCGGCGGAATAGAAAAATCGGTCGGCGTATTCGACAAGAAAAAACTCGACTGGATCTTCCACGCCCCCGAGCTCTGGAAGGACAGCAAAGACAAGATCTCGTCCTCGCTGCACTACATCTTCAAAGCCGAGAACGGGGACGCAAGCAACTACGACGTCCCCTCCGAAGATCTCGAGAAATGGATCGAAGGCTACACCGCCTCCCATCCCATCGCCGAAGACAAACTCGTCGAAGGCAAATACCATCCCGCGCTCTTCGAATGGGTCGCCCCCGAAAAAACCTACTTTGACATCAAAGCAGACGACGTCACGCCCGACCTCACCGGGCAGACCATCGGGCAAAACTGGCTGCAACAATGGTGGGGCTCCTCGGGAGACGTACAATCCGAAGCCCATTACGAGGGCAAAGAGGCGATCCATGAAGTGACCGAAGAAGACTTCGTCTTCAACAGCGACGGTTCCTCCCTGAACGCCGCGGCGACCTCCGAGAAAAACTTCGTGGCGGCCGCCGACGTCGAAGACTTCCGCGCCTACTATAACGAGAAGAGCGCCGAAAACGACGTCTTCCTCGTCCGTTTTGCGGTGGACGACTACATGGCGTCCGAAGCGATCATGGCAAAATACTCGGGCGAAAAAACGACCGCGGAAAAATTCTTCACATGGTGGTTCACCTGGCAATACGACCCCGGCGCATGGCAGCAAGACGGAGAAATAAAAACTGCGGAAGCCAACCAAAACGCTTTCGTCGCGCAAGAGTACTTCTACCTCAACTTCCAAGTGATCGATCTCACCCTCGCCAGGGACGGAAAAGAGACGGTCATCGGCGTCGTGATGGATCCCGTAGACATCTTCCCGGACATCACCCATCCCGTCTTCGCGACCACCGTTTCCCTGGCGATCATCCTCGCCCTCGGCGCCGCGATCGCCGTCCTTACCGTCGCCCTCGGCTTCGCCATCAAGGCGGACAGCAAGGAAAAATTCAAAAATGAGATCAAGGAGACACTCAAATGAGTAACCGCAAGCCCGCTCCGCGGCGCCGGTCCGCGCCGAAACAAACCGCAAAACCCGCCGCAAAGCGCGGAAAACCCGCCAAAAAAACGGCGAAAAACAAGCTCTCCCCGCAGGCGATCGTCGCAATCGTCCTCGTCGTCATCGTCCTCCTCGCCGCCGTCGCGGGGATCGTCGCCGCAGTCATGCTGCAAAGCAAAAACAAAATCTCGGTGACGTACAAAGGCACGACCTACTCCGCCGACGCAGGCGGTCTCGTCTTTGCCCCCGGGGACGAGCTCCTGATCTCCGACAGGGAAGACGTCATCCTCACCGTCACCGCCGTCGGAAACGAGAAAAACAACTTCACCTTCACCGTCAATGAAGAGCCCTTCGATTGGATCTCCCTCAACGGCGAAGATCTCACCGGCGGGTTCACCTTCGAGGAGACCGGAGAAGGCTTCCGCATCTCCTACGAAAGCCTCACCGGGATCCTCTCCGGCGCCATGCAGTCCGCCTCCGTTAAGATCACAAGCGAAATCCCGGATGAAGATCTCTTCAAACTCGAGATCATCTCCGGGAAACACTCCCTCGAGCTCGGATTCAGACTGCAGGACGTTGCGTCGATCGAACCCAACCCACCCGCTATCGTCTATTGAGGAGAAAGCCATGATCAGTCTCATCGTCGGTCTCTTGCTCTCCGTCGCCGTCTCCGCCCTCATGGGCTACCTCGCCACGGTCTACATCTTCCTGCAGCCGTGGGCGATCCCCTTCTACGTGATCTCTGCCCTCCTCGCCCTCGCCGTGCTCGTCATGGTGATCTTCAAACTCATAGGCTACATCCAACAGAGCGGCGTAAAGATAAACCGCCGCAATAAAACAGAAAAGAAATGAAGAAATGATCATCATCGTTTTCGGCAAGCCCGGAGCGGGCAAGACCTCCCTCATGACGCACTTCATGACCGAGCTCTATGAAAAGCAGGGCGACGAACTCCTCGAAAGCTGCCAGGATCTCATCATCGAGCAAAATCAAGAACGCCTCTACGCCCTCCCGCTCCCGGACAAGCCGCCCATCTTTTCCAATTTCGGCGCGAAGATCCTCGCCGACTATGAGGAGGAATACAGTCCCTACTTCTTCAACCCCTACTACTTCGGGGTCGAGAACGACGACTTCCCCATCCAATACCTCCTCCCGGGCGGGTACTACTTCATCGACGAGGCGCAAAAGTACTACAACAGCCGGAAATCGCTCATGCTCCGCGACCACGTCTCGAGAGCCTTCGAGACCCACCGCCAATACGGCATGACCTTCATTCTCGGCTGCCAGCGCCCCAAGCTCATCGACCTCAATATCCGCGAGCTCACCGCCGTCTGTATCGAGGTCGTCCGTCTCGAAAACGAAGTCACCGCCTACGGCGGGATCCGAAGCTCCGCCTGGTATTGCCGCAAGTACGATTCCGTCTCCGCCGCGCTCGAATACCTCGAGACCGGCGTAGAGACGGGAAAAAAGATCCCGCCCATCGTCCACAACGGCAACATTTACGAGGCGTACGACAGCTTCGAAAACCGCAAGCAGTTCTTCCCCAAAGACCAAAAGAGCAGCGGCTTCGATCTCCTCCCCTTCCGGCACGACGATAACCTGCCCGAGGAGATCCTCCGCTTCTATAAGCCCGGCGAACCCAAGTGGTTCAGATCCAAACCCTCCGAGGAAACCGCATGAATATCAGCGACGTCATCGACAGCCTCACCAACGAGCTCCGCGCCCTCAACGAGGAGTTTTTCGAGCTTTCCTGCCGTCATCAGAAATACGCGGCGAAAAACTCCGAAGATCTCAACAGATCCATCGAACAGGCGATCTTCCATGAGTACAACGCCCGCCTCAAGATCCACACCCGAAAGCTCATGCTGCAAGTCGATCAAGTCCTCTACACCATGGACGAGATCGCAGCACGCGCGACCCCTTGGAAAAAACGCCGCTGGTGGCTCTTCTTCACCTGGAAAAAGAGCCCCGCTTCAAGGGTCGTGGACAGCTATCTCGACAACTTCCAGGGACAGTTCATGGAAGACCTCCTCACCGCCGTAAACGCCCTGAAGGACGGCTTCCGCGACTTCCTCACCCAAACCGGCACAGAACCCGGAAAGCCTTCCGAAGAACCCGCCAAAGAAGCGGATCGGCGCGACGAGGAGCCGCCCGAAGCTCCCGCGCCGACCGAAGCTCCGGAAAACACCGAAGAATGGGAGGAATGGGATGATGACCCTGTCACTCACAAAACTATCCCAAGCGATCCTGCAGGATGATCCCGCCTTCCTCCTCGTCCGCTATATCTTCGGCACGCAGGGCTTCCGCCTCGCACGCCTCGATTACGACGCCGCAGGCGAAGCGCTCGGCATCTCCGGGCGCACCGTGGGACGCACCGTGAAGCAGCTCGCCGAGAAAGAGATCCTCTTCATCGAAAAAGACAAGCTCCGCCTCAATGAGACGCTGCAAAAAAATTAAAAGGAGACCCCATCATGGCAAAAAAGAAAAATTCCTATGAGATCGGATTTGCGCGCGGAAAAGGACTTGCTTCTCGCAACCGCCGCGCATATAAAAACGACTCCGGCAGCAATTTCGGGCACGACGTCACGACAAAAGCATATTTGACGTGTTCCCGCTACCGCGATTGCGGCGTTGGGAAGAAAGGCAAAGTCCTCTCGCGGGATCAAATGAAAATGTATGAAGGCATGGCAGACGGACTTATCGGACGGCGGAACGATTACAGCAACCGGCACCGCGAGATAATGAAACAAGATTATCCGAAAGACTTTTTCGATTGAAAGATCACCAAAACAACGACATGACACGCAAGAAGAAACCCACAAAGAAATACAAACCCCGGAATGAGTTCCGCTACAATATCAACGCCAAACACCCGAACTATATTTTCGAGGTAGACGAAAAAAACGACGCATGGAGAGCGATCGGCATCACTCACGAAGAAAAAACCTTCGGCATAAAAAATGCGCCGTTAAAGGTAAATCCCAAAAAGACCGATAAGCGAAAATCCTACATGCGGAACGGAGTAGTGAATGGAACTCACTACGATTACAGCAAAAAAACCATGAAAAACATGCAGTTTTCCCGGGAAGATCTTCCGAATGTAAAAGCGAAAATCCGAAATGCCAAAAAGAACCGCAAAAAAACCACAAAAAAATAGGGAGCAAGCCCCCGCGGTTGAGATCCGCCAACTCTGACAAGCTCCCTACAGTATCTCTACTGTGTAAATAGTATATTCCACCAAAAGAAAAATGTCAAGTCTTTTCGAGGAAAAAATGAAAACCGAGAAACCGAAAAACTCCGAAAAAAACAAAACCCCCTTCGGCTGGGGCTATTCCTGGGGCGTCCGGACCTATCGGAAATACCCGAAGGCGACCGCCGCCGAGCGCAAGGCGCTCTCCGATCAGATCGCCGACAACAAAGACGAAGCCAAAAACGGCAAGGGCAGATCCCGCGAAAACGCGATCGGCTTCATGACCGGCATGCGGGACGCCGCGATCGCACGTAAATCGCGGCGCAGAAAATAACACAGCGGATACTGCAACCCGCACCCCGGGCAAATCTTCGCGCCCGGGCGCCCGAAGGCGGGGCGGAAATGCCCCGCCGAAGGGCGTAAAAACTCACACCGCGCAGAAGCCCCTTAATCGGGCTTCAGAGCCTCGGAAGGGTAGGGTCGGTAAATTCCCCGACCCCACCCTCTCCCGAGACCGAGATTCAGAGGTAAAACCATGGGCAAGGTCACTTCCGAAAAACTCAATCGCTCCGGCAGCTCCCACGCAGGCAGGACCATCCGCGTCCTCGCCTCCGAAGGGTTCTACGGCGCCGGCAGACTCTCCGCCGTCGGGCGCGTTATCTTCAACGCGCTCTATACGTTTGCCCAAAAGGGCAACCCGGCGGAGTTTTCCTTCTCCGAACTCTCCGAGCGCTACAATGTCTCCTACTCCTCCGTCGCAAGACAGATGAAACGCGCCCTCGGGGCGAACTTCAAGCGCGGCGACCGCGCCTGCACCTACGAGCTCAAAGATCTCCCGCCTGCACCTGCCCGCTACTTCTATATCCCGGACTGGCTGCGCTTCGCGCAATTCCCCTCCGGAGAAGAGACGACCGATCTCACCAACGATCAGATCGAAGTCCTCGCCTACATACTCCACCAAAACAAGCACGTCAAATTCTGGAACCGCTCGCAGGCGGGGATCGCGCGCGACCTCGAAGTCGCCCCCTCCACCGTCTCCGCCGCGATCGCAGCTCTCGAAAAACTCAACCTCATAACCGTGAAGATCTCCACGGCACGCTCGCGCTGCGCAAACCACTACGAGCATGCCTTCTACGTCCCCAACAACACCGCCCTGCAAGAGGCGCGTGAGAACACCCTCACGCACCTCAAAGCCATAAGCCGCGCCGCACGCGACGCGGATGGGCGCACCGAACGCGAACGCTTCTACGAAGCCCGCCGGGCGCTCGCAAACTCCCACGCAGATCTCGTCCGTAAAAAGCTCGGCACGGATCTCACCGAGATCGAACGGCAAATCGGGCTTTTAGAGCTTCAGATCGCCAAAGCACAACACGAAGCACGCCTCACCGAGGCGGCCGCCCTCATAGAGCGCAGGCTCGAGACAAGCCGCGCCATGCACGACTTCCTCGCCGACCACGGCTACACCGAGGAAGATCTCGCTCCGCGCTGGATCTGCCCCGACTGTCACGATACAGGTTGGCGGATCAAGGACGGCAAACCTTGCGGCTGCTTCTCTCCAGGAGGTACGCCATGACGCATTACAGCGTGTTTCCCGCAGGCGAACAGAATATCGTAGGATCCCTCGAGGAGAGGCTTCAGAGCGGCTCTTGCCCACCGCTCTGATTCCCATGTCCCCGAGGTTCCGAAACCCCGCAGCGCTTCGAAGCTGCGGGGTTCTTCTTTGCCCGCCTCCCTTCATAAAAAAACGGTAAACTTGTCTTTATCGAAAAGTAAAAAATCAAAATCAAACGGTAACTTATCAAAATCGAAGGCTATAATCGATAACCCCCATAAAGGTAAAAAGATGGCGCGCCAAGGGAGGCGCGCCGGAAGATGCGGTGCGGCGCAAGCGCCGCCGTGTCATACAAAGGCAAGGCGGAAGGACTACGCCCTTACCCCTTTTTTATAGATTGATGAGGAAGGACTACGCCCTTACCCCGTCTTCATACACAAGTATCGGCACACAATCCCCACCGCAGGGGGCTCTACCCCCCATGCGGTGGGGATATGGTGCCAATAACAAAAAACAAAGAAAAGAGAACGCAAATACCCCGCGTTCTCTTTCCTAAAAATTGGGAGCAATTTTGGGAGAAATCTCAAAAAACAGCCAAAACAAGGCAAAAAACCGCGTTTTTTGAGCCTTTTTTGCTCCTTTTTGTGGCGCAGGGAAAGGGATTTGAACCCTTGTATACATTCCTGCATAACACGATTTCGAATCGTGCGCGTTCAGCCGCTCCGCCATCCCTGCATCGCGTTCATTCTACACGAATCCGCGGAAAAAGGCAACCGTTTTTGCCCGCTTTTTCCGAAAATCCTTCAAAACCTCCCGCAGCGGAAGCGTTCCCGCCACAGCCTGTCCCCCTCTTCGACGATCTCCGAGCAAAATGCGGAGAGCGTTTCCCCGTTGATTTCCGAAAAATCGAAGCTCCTCTCCTCCACGTTGCCGTCGCAAAAATTCACCTTGAGGCGCACCGCGAATTTCGGGAAGGGCACGGGACCCTGTTTACGGGTGAGGCGGGCGAAAAACTTCTTCATCCCCTCCTCGTAGGCGCGGGCGGCTTCGTCGTCGAACGCCACCTCCTCGAAGTACGGGATGCCCGTTCTGTCGTATTCCCCGCTGACGATGCCGTTGAGATCGCCGCGGGCGTAGAAACAGACGAGATAATTCTCGAGCTGTAAAACGCGGTAGCGGAGATGGGTGAAATCCTTCTCGAACGCATCCCCCTCCCGCACACGGTAGGCCACTTCCATATTCTCCTCCATACGCCATTATAGCACACGGCGGCGGCGTTTTCAAGACGGAAGAGAAAAATTTTTGCTACGGAATTACGGACGTCTTTTCGGAGAAGTTACGCCCCCGCTCTTGCCTTCCCCTCGCGAAGGTGCCTCGCTCTCTCCCGCTCTTGCCTTCCCCTCGAGGGGAAGGTGTCCCCTTAGGGGACGGATGAGGTGGTGAACAATTTTATGCACCTCATCACCGCCGCAAAGAGCGCGGCGGAGCTTCAGCGCAAGGCACGCCTACGGCGTCCTCGAGGAGAAGGCAAGGAGGTAACTGTATAAAACGCGTCACCCCTCGACTGCGCTCGGGGTGACGTGCTTATGGAATCGGAGCGGACGCACATACGTCACCCCGAGCGTAGTCGAGGGGTGACGTGTTGGGGCGGATGCGGCTCTTTTGTACGTCATTCCGAACCGTCTTTGCCGCCCGCCCGCAACTTGCGGGCGGGCGGCAAAGACGTGTGAGGAAACTCTGTTTTGAAAAGAGTGAGATTCCTCCGCCGCAAAGGGCGCGGCGTCGGAATGACGTATCGGGTGAGCGCGGCGGCGGAATGGCGTGGCGGACAGGCGTGACGGAATGAGGAACTGCGAACCCCCTCAGTCACTGCGTAACAGCTCCCCCAAATGGGGGAGCCAAGGGGGTAACCGATCGTGACAGCCCCCCAAACGGGGGAGCCGAGGGGGTAACTGCAATCGAGGGCGAACCCTCACCCCTACCCCTCCCCCTTGCGCAGGCGGAGGGCAAATTGCGGAAAAGGAGGAGTAGACGTTAAGAGAGGACGAGCTTGCCCGAGGAGGCGTCGAGGGTCACCTTGCTGCCCGGGGCGGGGCGGTTCTCCACAATGTAGCGGGCGAGCGGGGTCTCGGCGTAGGCGCGCAAAAACCGCTTGAGAGGGCGGGCGCCGTACACCGCGTCGCACCCGTTGTCCGCAACGAACGCCTTCGCGCGGGGGGTGACTTCGAGTTCAAGCCCCTCTGCCGCCACCCGCTCTTTGAGTTTCCCGAAGAGGATCTCCACGATGCCGTCCACCTCCTTGGAAGTGAGCGGTTTGAAGGTGACGATCTCGTCGAGCCTGTTCAAAAATTCGGGGCGGAAGGATTTTTTGAGGAGAGCCTCCACCTTCTCGCGGGCGTCCGTACCGATCTCGCCGTCCTCGATCCCCTCGATGATATACTCCGAGCCGAGGTTGGAGGTGAGGATGAGGATGGTATTCTTGAAGTCCACCGTCCTCCCCTGCGAATCGGTCAGCCTCCCCTCGTCGAGGATCTGCAGGAGGAGATTGAAGACGTCCGGGTGCGCCTTCTCGATCTCGTCGAAGAGGACGATGGAATAGGGTCTCCGCCGCACCGCCTCGGTGAGGGTGCCGCCCTCTTCGTACCCCACGTATCCCGGGGGCGCGCCGACAAGGCGGGAGACGGAGAACTTCTCCATATACTCACTCATATCGATGCGGACAATGTTCTTCTCGTCGTCGAAGAGGTTTTCGGCGAGGGACTTGGCAAGCTCCGTCTTACCCACCCCCGTAGGCCCCAAGAAGAGGAAGGAGCCGATGGGACGGTTGGGGTCGGAGATGCCCGCACGGGCGCGCAGGATGGCTTCGGAAACCTTTTTTACGGCCTCGTCCTGCCCCACGACCCGTTTGTGGAGGTCCTCCTCGAGATGAAGCACCTTCTCCCTCTCCCCCTCTTTGAGGCGGGCGACGGGGATCCCCGTCCAGCGGGCGACGATGCGCTCGATCTGCTCCTCGGTGACCTCGTCCTGCAAGAGGGCGTTCTCCCTCCCGCTTACGGCGTTCTTCGCCTCCTCGAGCTTCTTTTTGAGATCGGGGAGTTCCCCGTAGCGGAGACGGGACGCCTTCTCGAGGTCCCCTCCGTTCATGGCGGATTCGATCTCCCCGTTCACCCTGTCGATCTTCTCTTTGAGTTCCTTCTCGGCGCGGATGGACTTCTTCTCGTCCTCCCACTTCGCCTTCATGGCGCCGAAGGTCTCCTTGTGTTCCGCAAGCTCCTTTTTGAGGGCCTCGAGGCGGGCGGCGGAGAGTTCGTCTTTCTCCTTGGAGAGGGCGTTCTCCTCCACCTCGAGCTGGATGATCTTGCGGTTCAAGGCATCCATTTCGGCGGGCATCGAGTCGATCTCGGTGCGGATGAGAGCCGCCGCCTCGTCCACGAGGTCGATCGCCTTGTCGGGGAGGAAACGGTCGGTAATGTAGCGATTGGAGAGAGTTGCCGCGGCGACGAGGGCGTCGTCGTGGATGCGGACGCCGTGGAAGATCTCGAACCGCTCTTTGAGGCCGCGGAGGATGGAGACGGTGTCCTCCACCGTAGGCTCCCCCACGTAGACGGGCTGAAACCTGCGGGCGAGCGCGGCGTCCTTCTCGATATACTTGCGGTACTCGTCGAGGGTGGTCGCGCCGATGCAGTGCAGCTCCCCCCGCGCGAGGAGGGGCTTCAAGAGGTTGCCCGCGTCCATCGCGCCCTCCGTCTTTCCCGCCCCCACGACGGTGTGCAGCTCGTCGATGAAGAGGAGGACTCCCCCCTCCGATTTTGCGACTTCGCCGAGGACTGCTTTGAG
>CANRFW010000040.1 GCA_947630035.1 uncultured Clostridia bacterium
AGGCGCGAAGCCCGAGGGTATCGACGAGGTAGACGGCAAGCTCGTAGACGGAGAGTTCCTGCGATTTGACGACGAGGTCCTTCACCGCGTCCGAAAATCCCTTGAGCTTTGCCCTTGCCCCCGCGTTGAGGGCGAGAACGTCGCAGTCGAGGGCGGCGTCGTAGAGGGAGAGACCCTCCGCATCCGCATAGGCGCGCATCGTCTGCACCGTCTTCTCGCCGATCCCCCGCCGCGGCACGTTGACGACGCGGGCGACTGCCTCGTCGTCATACGGGTTGGCGATGAGGCGGAGATAGGCGAGGATATCCTTGATCTCCTTGCGTTCGAAGAATTTGAAGCCGCCGAACACTTTGTAGGAGAGACCGTACTTGGTGAATTCCTGCTCGAAGGCGCGGGTGAGGGCGTTGATGCGCATGAGAACGGCGAAGTCGGAGAGCTTGTACCCCTCGCGGCGGAGTTCGGAGATCATGCGGGCGCAATAGAGCGCCTCGTCCGATTCCTCCTCCGCCTCACGGAAGACGGGCTTCTCCCCCTCGGGATTGTCCGTCCAGAGCTGCTTGCCCTTGCGGAGCCTGTTCTTGGAGATGGCGGCGTTCGCAAGGGACAGGATCTCCTTGGTCGAACGGTAGTTGCGCTGCAAGCGGTACAGTTTCGCCTTGGGGAAATAGCGCTCGAAGTGGAGAATGTTTTCGATCTCCGCCCCTCGCCAGCCGTAGATGGACTGGTCGTCGTCCCCCACAACGAAGAGGTTCCCGTGTACGGAGGAGAGCATCCTTATGATATCGAACTGCACGGCGTTGGTATCCTGAAACTCGTCCACATGGATATAGCGGAAGCGGCCCGCGAAAAAGGAGAGCGCCTCCGCATTTTCCCGAAGGAGCCTTCTCGCCTCGACGAGGAGATCGTCGAAATCGAGGGCGTTGCTCTTGCGGAGCCGCTCGTTGTAGCGGACGTACACCTTCATCGCCCCCTCGATATTCCGTTCGTGGGAATACCGCGCGGCGTATTCCTCGGGGGAAAGCCCGAGCATCTTGGCGTTGGAGAGGTGGAATTTGGCCGATTTCAAAATGGCGTCGTCATCGTAGCCGAGTTCGCGGCAGATCTGTTTTACGACGGTGTTCCGCTCCTGTTCGGAGTAGATGGAAAAGTTTTCATCCAGCCCGCACTGCGCCGCGTAGGCGCGGAGGATCTTCACGCACATGGAGTGGATGGTACACACCCATGCGCCGCCTATCTCCGTCATAGACAAAAGGCGCTCCTTCATCTCGTTCGCCGCCTTGTTGGTGAAGGTGATCGCGAGAATGTTATACGGGGAGACGCCCTTTTCTTCGATGAGATAGGCAATGCGCGCGGTGAGAACGCGGGTCTTTCCGCTGCCCGCGCCCGCAAGAACGAGGACGGCGCCCTCGGTATCGAGGACGGGTCCGCGCTGTTCTTCATTGAGAGCCGCAAGTTCTTCCATGCCGGATATTATAACATATCGGCAAAAAAAACGCAACCCTTTCGCCCGTTTATCCCCGCTGATTTCCTCCGAATTCGAGTTCGCGGCGGAAGCGCTCGAGGGCGCGGAGATATTTCTCGGAAAGTTCGAGGGTGTACCGCTGTTTTTCGGCATAGGAGAGGGTCTCGAAATAGGCGCGGTCGGTGAGCCTGCCGATCGCATCGGACACCTCCCCCTCCGTGAGGAGAAGCTCCCGTACCTTGAGGTAGAAGTCGTCCTGCGTCTCCCCCTTGATGCGCCCCTCCACCTGCTCGCGGAAGTAGCGCTCCATCTTGCTCTCGTTCATCCCCTGCTCCTTTGCGAGGGTGCGCCGCTCCGAAAGCTCCTCTTCGCAGTCCTTCCAGAACCCCTTTTTCATGCGCGCCTTTGCCTCTTTTGCGAGCGATTTGAGCGTCTGCTCCATCCCTTCTTTCCCTCCGTTCCGACATTTTTCGCAACAAAAAATCCGTAACCTGCGTTACGGATCTTCCTTAGTTTCTGCTTCTCTTTCTCGCTGCTTCCGACTTCTTTCTCTTTTTGACGGAGGGCTTCTCGTAGAACTCCTTCTTGCGGAGGTCGCCGATGATCCCGTCGCGCGAGCATTTTCTCTTGAACCGCCGGAGCGCGCTCTCCAGATTCTCGTTTTCGCCGACCCTGATCGTGGACATCTCTTTTCAACCCTCCTTCGCCGAAGCACTTATTCGCTTCTCACAAAGCCTACTTATTATAACAGACCTTTTCCCGCTTGTCAAATTTTTTTCGCCGCCTTTTGCGAAATTTTTCTATCTGCGGAATACTTTTCCGCCTTTTCCGCGAGAAATTCGCACGCCGCCTTCACTTCCCCGAAACTGCCGTAATCGTTCCCGTAGTTCTCGAGAATGACGGGCCCCTCGAAGCCCGCGTCCCGAAGACGGGAGAAAAGCTCGTCGAAATCGAAAGTGCCCCTCCCGGGAAGGCACAGGCTGCCGTCTGACGCAAGGTCGCTGACATGGACGTGGGAGAGGCTCCCCTCCATCGCCTTGAGGTACTCCCGCCAATCGTAACCCGAGATGCGCGCCTGCTTGATATCGAGGACGCCGCGGAGGGCGGGGTATTCCCGCTTGAGGGCGCGGAAGACTTCGGGGCGGTTGCAGAACGCCCACTCCACGTTTTCGTAGGCGAGGGTCACGCCGTAGCGGGCGCAGAATTCCGCGATCTCCTTCGTCTTTGCCGCCGTGCGGGGAATGTCCTCGCGGAAGGTGCGTTTGAGGCGGGCAAGCCCGTGGAAGGTATAGTGGGAAGCGCCGAGTTCGCGCGCCGCCTCCATCGCGCGGGCAAGCCACGAAAAGGCGTCTTCCTTTACCCGCGGGTGGTCGGAATAGAGCTGCGGCTCGAACTGCGTGTTGAGAACGTGGACGGAATGTACGGCAAGCTCCCCCTTCCTCTCTGCAAGGAGGCGGCCGAACGCGCGGGAGTACTCCGAAAAGGAGGTGAGGAAGACTTCCGCACACCCCGCCCCCCACTCCGCGATGAGCGGGAGAGCGTCCTCGTTGTAGAGGCGCCCGAAGAAGGTCGCCGTGGAAATGCCCGCCGTCATAAAAATTCTCCGCAGAGTTCGTCGAGAACGGCGTCCGTCAAGATCCCCTCCCTGTTGCAGACGGAGAGAATTGTGAGGCGGTCCCGCAGTTTGTAAGCATTCAGAAGAGCGGCGCGGAAGATCTCCTCCGTGACCCCGATCTCCGAGAAGCGCACGGGGCAGCCGAGGGAGGAGAGGATCCCCCGCACCCGCTCGACACCGGGAAGTTTCTCCGCCTCCGCGTATACCTTTTCGCACCCCGCAAAGGGCGGGCGGCGGGAGAGGGTGTGGTAGAGATAGAGGGAGACCAAGGTCCCCAGCCCCACCTTGATGCCGTGCAGGGGGATGCGCTCCCCGCGGCGGAGGAAGTCCGTCTCGAGGAAGTGGCTGATATGATGCTCCGCGCCCGATGCGGGACGGGAGGAACCCGCGATCACCATCGCGTATCCCGAGATGAGGAGAGCATCGGTGAGGCGCTCCGTCCCCTCCCGTTCCCCCTTGAGGAGGGCGGGGATGCTCCCGTCGCAAGCAAGCACCGCCCCGTACATGAGGGACGCCGCCTCTTCGTTATATGCTTCCCCCGTGAGGAGGTGGGAGATCTTCCAATCGCACAGGGCGCAGTACTTGGCGAGAATGTCCCCCACGCCCGCGCCGATCATCATGCGGGGCGCACGGGAGAGGACAGCGGTATCGAGGAGAACGTCGGAGACGACGCGCGAGGGTTTGGAGACTTTTGCCCCTCCCTCGATGAGGGCGGCGACCCCCGAAGTGAAGCCGTCCATCGAGGGCGCCGTCGCGAAGACGCCGCACTCCTTCCCCGTATTTTTCGCCGCAATTTTTGCAAGGTCGTTGAGGGTTCCCGAGCCAACCGCGAGCAAATAATCGTACCCCATTCCCGCATTTTGGACGAGAGAGACCGATTTTTCATCGGCGACAGGCTCCCTCTCGGGGAGGGTAAAAAGGGCGCATTCCACCCCCTCTTTTCCGAGAGAAGAAAGGAGCGGAGAGGCAAACGGAGCCGTGGTCTCGTCGGAGATGAGGAGGACGCGTTTCCCCTTCCCTTGCTCTATGCGCTTCATGCGCGCGAAGAAGCGGGGAAAACAGCCCTCTTCTCCCCGCTCCGCATTGACGTTGAACCGCGCCGAAAGCGCGGCGATATCAATCGGCATATCCTTCCTCCGCGTTGCCGAACACGAACTTGCAGACGATGCCCTCGTCGTAGTCGCCGAACCCCTTGCCGAAGAGGGTGAACCCGCCGCGGTGTTCCGCGTCCTCGGGCACGGAGATGCGGAATTTTATCTGCCCGCCCTCCGTGATGCCGAGGTCGGAAATGCGCGTTTCGGAGACCTTCACGCCGCCGATGCTCGTGCCGTCCCCGTTCACCGTGATGAGGATCTTCTTGCCGTATTGCCCGAGGTTGCCGTACCACCACGAGGGGTTGCAGGTGCCCGAACGATCGTTGTATTCCCCCTTGCTTAAAAAGACGCCGAGGTCCTTCCCGTTGACGGAGAAATACACGTCGCTCGGATAGACGGCGGCGTACCCCGGGGCCTCCGAGGCGATCTCGAGGGAGAAGCACAGCTCTTTAAGAGAGGTGCCCTTCGTGAGATAGTTGGGGACGAGGTACTCCACATACCCCCATGTGAGCCAGAGGATGCCCGCGCCGATGCGCTCGGGATAGGTGAAGCAGGCGGGATCGTCGAACCTGCCGAGGACCTTTTCGCGGGTGGCGATGCCGCAGGTGGGGTGCGCCTCGAAGCCGATATAGTGCCCGACGTCGATATGCGCAGACTCCACCCTCCCCTCCGTGCGGGGCAGGGCGAGGAATTCCACGATGATCTTGTCCGTTGCGAGGCTGCAGATCTTTTGGGTGCCGCGGATGCCCGAAGAGGTCGTTACGTCGATAAGGCCCGCCTCGAAGAGCTTTTTGACGTGCGCCGTGATCGCGCCGTTGGACACATTGAACCGCTTTGCAAAGTACGCGAGGTTCAGCTCCCCCTTATTGAGCAATTCCTCGAGAATGCCGAGGCGGACGTCCGAATCGAGCGCCTCATAGAGAAGTTTCCCCTGTTTGAAATCCTTGAGATAAATCATACAACAATTATAACACAGGAGAGACAAATTGTCAATGTTTTTGAAAAAAACGGGAAAATATTTTATGTGAAAGTGAAATTTTTTGTTTCAGGTCAGGTGATACGCGGCAGGCGAGCGGATGAGGAGGGGGGGCGCGGATTGCCGCCGCTTTGACGGCGAGGACGGCGGGCGCGGATTGCCGCCGCTTTGACGACGAGGACGGCGGGGGGGCGGATTGCCGTCCCTCATTCCGAGCGGAGCCGTAGGCGGAGCGAGTGAATCTTACCTTTTTACTGTATGAAAAACGTCATGTCTCGACTGCGCTACTTCGCCTTACGGCTCGTGCCGCCCTTCGATAGCATTCATAACTGCGGGCGGGGCGACATTGACGTATCCTGCTAATTCGCCGGTGGGTGGGCTGTATTCAGGCAATCATCAGCCCTTGACGCGGGCGAGGAGGGCCTCGACGTCCTTCTTTGCCCGTTCGAGCGCCGCGTTCGCCGCCGCCTCGTCCTTCGCTTTCACCGAGTAGTAGATCTTGAGTTTCGGCTCGGTGCCGCTCGGGCGTACGCACACAAAGCTGCCTCCCGCAAGTTCGTAATACACGCAGTTGCACTTCGGGATATTGAGGGCGCTCTTCGTGCCGTCCGCCGCGATGCGGAGGTCCTTGGAGTAATCGCGCACCGCCTCCACCGCGAAGTCGCCGAGCGATCCCACCTTCACCGTCTTCAAAGCGTCGACGACGGCGTTCATCTCTTTCATCGCGTTCAGTCCCGAATACTGGATGGAAATGTTCTTATCGAGGACGTAGCCGAGTTCCCTGTAGATCTCCTGCAGTCTCCCCCACACCGTCTTGCCGATATAGGTATAATAGCACACCATCTCGGCGCAGAGCATGGAGGCGACCACCGCGTCCTTATCGCGGGCGTGGGTGCCGCGGAGGTACCCGCAGCTCTCCTCGAACCCGAACACAAAGGTATGCGAACCGTCCTGCTCCCACTCCTTGATCTTCTCGCCGATGAATTTGAAGCCGACGGGCGTCTCGAAGAGGGCGACGCCGAACTTCTCGCACACCGCCCTCGCCATGCCCGTGGAGACAAAGCTCTTGACGACGGCCGCATTGGCGGGCAGAGCGTTTTCCTCCTTGAGGCGGGTGAGGATATAGTCGAGGAGGAGGACCCCCACCTGGTTGCCCGAGAGGGCGACGAACTCCCCTTCGCCGTTCTTGAGGGCGACGCCGAGCCTGTCGCTGTCGGGATCGGTGCCGAAGACGACGTCCGCATGAATTTTATTTGCGAGCGCGATGCCCATCGAGAGGGTCTCTTTGAACTCGGGGTTGGGCACCTTTACGGTGGAGAACTCGGGGTCCTTCGCCGTCTGCTCCTCCACCACGGTGACGTTGATCCCGAGCGCCTTCAGAATGCGCATGACGGGGACGTAGCCCGAGCCGTGGACGGGAGTGTAGACGAGCTTCAGATCTTTCCCGCACTTTTTCACCGCCTCCGCCGAGAGGGTGAGCTTTTGAAGGGCAGCGATATACGTCTCGTCCACCTCCGCGGGAACGGGCAGGATGAGAGGGCTGTTCTCCTCCCCCTCCACCGAGAGGTAATCGGTGATCTCGTTGATATATTTTACGACGACCGCCGTCGCCTCGGGGGACATCTGCGCGCCGTCCTCGCCGTACACCTTGTAGCCGTTGTACTCCTTGGGATTGTGGGAGGCGGTGATCATGATCCCCGCGACGGTGTGAAGGTAGCGCACCGCATAGGAGAGCATGGGGACGGGGTGGACGTCGTCGAAGAGGTACGCCCTTATCCCGTTCTTCGCAAGCACCGCCGCCGACTTTTCGGCAAAGAGACGGGAGTTGCGGCGGGTATCGTAGGAGATGACGACTCCCCTCTCTTCGGATCCCGAGGGCAGCGTCTTTATGTACTGCGCAAGGCCCCGCGTCGCCCGCATGACGGTGAAGACGTTCATCATGTTCATGCCGCAGCCGATGACGCCGCGCATGCCCGCCGTGCCGAACTCGAGTTCCCCGCCGAAGCGGTATTCCTTCTCTTTCTCGTTTCCCGCAAGGGCGGAAAGTTCTTTGCGGCACCCCTCCGGAAGGCGGGGGTCGGAGAGCCAACTCTCATAGACAGCCTGATAACCCATAGAATACTCCTTGAAAAAACGCGCGCGTCCCGCGCGGTTCAGCCGATATCGGTGTCCTCCCGCTCTGCGATCTTGCGGGAGCCAATGTAATACTTCCTGTCGTTGTCCTCAAAGTAGCAGACGAATTGCAGGCAGGCGAGGAGGAGGAAACTGAACGGGACGGAGAGAAGAAGCCCGCTCCCGAACGTGAAGACCCCGAGCGCAATGTTGACGGCGACGATGAGATAGATCGCCACGAGGAAGTCGGAGAAGCGGCCCGCAAATCCCCCCACCGAGCGGAAACTCGTGCGGAGCCCCTTGCGTACCCCCTCGCCGCCCGCGATCATGGAGGGCATCCATGCGGAGACGAGAGTCATTTTGAGGGCCTCGAGACAGACGAACGCCGTGAGCGTGAGGCAGAGGGAGAGGGTCACCGTAAAGACCCCGAGGGAGGAAAAGAGGGAGGGCGTATAGAAGAAGAGCAGCCAGCACAGGGCAAGGGAGGCGACGTCGTACACAAAGGAGACGGGCACATAGACAAGCTCGTAAAGAGCCGCCTTGCCGAGGTTGCGGAAGTAGGCGGTAGCAAAGCGGGTGCGGGAGCAGGAACTCATGCGGTCGTTCACCGAGCTTGCGACGGCAAACACCGAGAGCCCGTCGCAGAAGCGGGCGACGAGATACATGAGGCACACCCCCACGACGGAACCGGCGACGTCCCCCCCGTAGCGGGAGATGAGGGTGCCGAGATCTTTGAGGGCGGCGGGGAATTCGGTGCGGAAGGAGGTGAGCCAATCGGCATTCCCCGTGAAGAGATTGGGGATGAAATCGCCGACAAGCGCGCGGAGACGGTCCATTTCCGCGCTGCCCGTGATCATGCGAAGCCCGTACCAGAGGATCACATAGGTCAGCGAGAAGAAGATGATCCCCGTGATGAGGCGGTATAAGAGCTGCTTATAGACGTTGGAAAAATTGTCCGTCGCGATGCGGAACGCGTTTCTCAGTCTCACCTTATAACTCCCTGTAACTGCGTAGCTCGTCCTCGCGGTCGAGCTTATCCGCTTTGAAATAGACGGTCTCCATGCGCACGAGGAAACTCAGGAAAAGGGCGCAGAAGAGGACGAACGCGATCGCCCAGAAGGCGATATAGGGCAAAAACGCACAGCCGCCGATCGCCGCGAACGCGCCCCCGAAGGAGATCGCGAACGCCGCAATGAGCCGCCAGCGCACCTTGCACATGAGACGGTAGGAATAGACGAAGGCATCGTAGGGACGGAACCCCGTGATCTGCATGCACGGGAACCAGAGGTAGAACGTCGTCGCCGCATAGAAGAGGATAAAGGTGAAGACGAGAAAGGCGAGGACGAGGAAGACGTAGACGGCGGCCGTAGCCCCGATCCTGCACACCGCAAAGCACACAGCGGAGAGGACGACCCCCCATACCTCATAGAGAACGAAGTAGACGGCGGTGAGGAGGGTTGCCGTGGGGATGAGCGCGAGGATCTGCGAGAACACGCCCGAGAGGGTGCGCTTGCCGATGCGCATGTGCTTTTCGACGACGGAGAGCATCGCCGCCATGAAGACGATGATGCAGACGACGGCGCATACGGTGAAGACCGCGCCGAGCCATCCGTCGATGCGGAGGAAACTCAAGACGCGGAAAAACTTGATGAAGTCGGCACGGGGATTGCCCGCAAAGAACCCCTTTGCATAGGAGGAGATCGCCGAATAGTCGAGGGAGAGCGCGAGAAAAACACCCGGCACGAGCGCAAACGGCAGAACGAGCCAAATATTTTTGAAGATATATTTCCAATTTCCGAACATGACGCGCACGGCAATACCTCTGCTACTTTCTATTATATAACAATTTCCCCCGCCTGTAAAGAGATTTTTCCCAAATTCCGCGAAAAGTAGCGGTTCAGCGGATGACGGTGAGTTTCTTTTTGGCGCGCGTCACCGCCGTGTAGAGCCACGAACTCCGCTCGCGGAAACAGCCGCTCTCATCGAAGACGACCACGTTATCGTACTCCGAACCCTGCGCCTTGTGGCAGGTGACCGCATAGGCGAATTCGAAGCGGCACACCGTTTCCTCCCGCCGCACGCGGCTCGAGCGGAGACGCACGATGTCCCCCTCGTGGACGAGGGCGCCGTTCTGCAAGAAGCACGCCTTGTCGCCGTAAAGATGCACATAGTTGCCCTTCGTGAAGATGCCCGCATCGAAGGGAAGATCGCACACGAGATCGGGGAGGAAGTCGGCGCGGAAATCGAGCGCGCCGAGGTCGTCCTCCGCCTCCCGCACATTGTAGCAGTTGCCGATGATGCCGTTCACGAGGTGGAAGTTTTCCTTCGCGTCGATGGGTTTCGCCCAGTTGTTGAGGGTGCAGACGAGCTTCTCCCCGTCTATCGGAAGGCGGGCGCTCTCGGGGATCCCGAGGCGGCGGCGCACCTCGCGGTTGACGGCATTGCGGGTGCGGTTCGTGCCCACGACGATCTGATCCGCGCCGAGAAGAAGCTCCTCCCATTGGCTCTCCCCTATCTGCCTTCTCGATAAAATTTCGACCCCATTCCCATATTTTCCGTATTCGAGTGGCTTTCCCGCGCGCACCCTCTCGGCGAGCCGCACGATGGGATCGTCCTCTGCCTGACGCACGATGGTGCGGAGGGTCACGCAGGGCATGGAGAGGAGGGTATTCGTCCCCCCGACGGGAGGGAGCTGGGCGGGGTCGCCGCAGAAGAGGCACTTGACGCCGAAGGAGAGCAGATCGCGGAGGATATCGTCGGGCACCATGCTCGTCTCGTCCACCACGATGAGACGGATCTTGGAGCCGATGCTATCCTTCTTGACGAAGCGGAGAAAGCGCTCGGAGATGACGACGCCGTTTTCGTCCACCTCGATATCCTCTTCACGGGTATAGATGAGGGCGTGGACGGTGCTTGCGGGGGAACCGTTGCGGATGAGAACGGACGCCGCCTTCCCCGTGGGCGCGACAAAGACCGCGCTCTCCCCCGCGACGAGCCCGAGCTTTCTGACGCAGGCGTCCACCAAAAAGGTTTTGCCCGTGCCCGCATAGCCGCAGAGAACGAAGATCTGCGTATCGAGATGATGATACCACTCCTCGATGAGCGCGAGCGCCTCGAGTTGGTCGTCCGTGAACATCACTTGTTTTGCGACTTCTGTCTGCATAGGCGTATTATAGCACGGTTTGCGAAAAATTGCAAACAAACGTTCCTATTTTTTCGGAAAATTTTTCGGGGAATACGAAGACCGCCCCATGCGGGCGGAGACGAAGCGCGGGAGAAAACCCGAGCTTTCGAATAACATGAGGTCCCTCACCCCAAGCGCCGCCCGCGGAGGCGGGCGGCGCTTGGGGTTCGGGATGACGTGCGGGGCGCGAATGCGGACGGATACGAAGCACGGCGAAAATATTGAGACGCGATGAAAACATTGAGGCGGGACGAAAATATTGAAGGGCGCGTGAAATTTTCCAACGTCATTCCGAACCGTCTTTGCCGCCCGCCCGCAAGTTGCGGGCGGGCGGCAAAGACGCGTGAGGAAACCCGAGCTTTCGAATAATATGAGGTCCCTCACCCCAAGCGCCGCCCGCGGAGGCGGGCGGCGCTTGGGGTGAGGGATGACGTGCGGGACGCGGAGGCGCATGCCGTGCTTGGTAATTTGTAAGAAGAAGACAACCGCTGCTATGTACAGTCAACTTTGCGGGGAGTCGGAGAAGTGGTCCTTTTCCGTTCTCCCCCACATGCGGGCGATGATGCGGTTGCGGATGGGCGGGGGCGTGAGCGCCGAAAAGAAGGCGATCGTGCGGTTCCAAAAGCCCGGGAGTACCCGCTTTTTGTTCTTCCGCACCCCTTTAAGGGAGATTGCCGCCACCTTCTCGGGCGGGAGAGCGGAGATTCTGCCGAAGAAACCGTGGGTGCGGATATTCTCCGCGATATCCGGCCGTGTGGGCATGCCGCCCGGGAGGACGCAGGTGACCTTTGCCTTCCCCTTCAGTTCGTATCTTATCCCCGAAAGAAACTGCTCGAGCGCCTTTTTCGTGGCGCTGTACAGGGCGAAATAGGGCATGGGCGAACAGCCCGAAACGCTCCCTATGAAGAGGAGTTCGGAGGTGCCGTCGAGCGGGGTACGGGAAAGGAACGCACGGCAGAAGGAGACGGCGCCCTCGAAGTTTGCCCGCGTCTGGAAGACGATGCGCGCCTCGTCGTACTTTTCGAATGCCATCTGGGTGTCCGCCCCCGCGGCGTACACGAGGCGGGAAAAGCGCACGCCCGCCCGATCGGCACGGTCAAAGAGGGCGGCTCTCTCCCCCTCCTCCTCGAGGTTGCAGGGGCAATACAAAATCTCCGCGCCGAAAGGGGCAAGCTCCTCTTTCAGCGCCGCGAGCTTCTCTTCGCTCCTCCCCGTGAGGAAGAGCGCTTCCCCGCGGGAGGCGAGGATATGTGCGAAGGCGCGCCCCAGCCCGCCCGTCGCGCCCGTTACGAGCGTATACATACTCCCTCCTCAGCCATTCTGTCTGCGGATATCCTCTTCTTCGAGGAAAGGATAACTTACAAGTTCCCTCCCCTCTCTGTCCGCACCGCTCCAATCGATCTCCGTGATGCGGCGGTTGGTGTAAGTCGTATAGTAGTAGTGCAGTTTGTCGCAATTATAGCAGGAGGTGTACACCGTCTTTTCGTAGCCGTGTTCCACCTGCGCGCAGCCGTCCACCTGTTCCACCGCGCCGAGAATGTGGAAGAACTGCCCCACGTCCTCCTCCTCTTTCCCCGTAAACCGCGCGTTCTCCTTGGTGAAGACGACGCGCACGAAGCGGGAGACGGAGGAGAGATCCCCGGGGAGCCCGATGCCCCCCATGCCGCGGCTGTAGGGCGCAAGGGGAAGATGCTCCGAAAATCTGTTCTCCGCGAGGCGGGAAGTGACCTGCATGTGATCCGCGAGGCGGAGAAGATGGTAGTCGAAGGGCGGGCTGTTGGTGAGGGCGCCCGCCAGGTTCTCGAAGATGCAAAGTCCCTCCTCCCTCGGCTCGATGACGAGGGAGCCCGTCCCATCCGAAAGGAGATAATGGAGGGGGGAAAGCGGATAGTTCTCCCCGAACGGAAGAGCGGCGAGATTCACCTTTTCAAGGAGGGCGCGCGCCTCCTTGAGATCGCGGCACGAACCCAAAAGGTGCAGGGTGAACTCATAGGGCGCGAGGTTGATCTTCCCCTCCTTGGGGGGAAGGTAGCGGGCATACCCCGGGAAATTCAGCCCCGCGAGGGCGAGGCCGTCCTCATTTGCCGCCTCGTAAAAGAGGGGATAGTTGCCCGCAAGGTGCGCCGTGCCGTAGATGGCGCGGTGCCGCTTCAGCTCCCCCGCTTCGCGGAAGGCGAACGGGAAGTTGCGGGGGACGAACACCGCCCGTTCCCCGTAGGTACACTCATAGTCGAGCGTCCTGCCGAAATAGCGGTCGCCCGCCGAAAAAGAGATCGCCGTACACATATTTATCCCTCCTTTAAGGAAATCGGAATTCGGCGTGCAGCAGCCGCCCGCCTACATTCTCGTCTATATAAATTGCGCCCTTCTCCCGCCTGCAGGTGCGGACATAGTCCCGCCCCGCAAGACGGATGCGGAAGGTCGCCTCGTCCCCCTCGGGGGAGACGGAATAGCTCCCCTTTACCGCCCCCTCCTCCCCCGAACGGGGACGGAAGGTGAGGACGAAGTCCTCCTTTTGAAGTTCCAGACGGAGCTTTTCGAAGCGGGGAAGAAGATCCTCGCCGCCGAGGGTGAGCGCCGTGCATTCGTAAAGCCCGATATAGGGCTCTGAAAATTCGGGGAGGGTGGTCATCGAAGAGACGTCGCAACCCGCAAGAAGGAGCGCGAAGAAGAGCATCGCGCCCAAGGCAAGTTTTCGCATGGAGACAGTGTTTGCAACCCGCGAAAAAAGATACCTCACTTCCCCCTTTCCGCCGCGATCTCCTCCACAATGGACGCGGCGAGCCGCACGAGGGAGGGGCAGGGACGCTTGCGGTAATACTCCTCCGTGCGCGCCCCGACCTGCGGTGAGGTCTCGGCCTTTATCCCCGCGCCCGTTAAAAGTTCGCCGCAGTTGAGACTGCCCGCGCCCTCGCGGAACGCCTTTCCGAGCCGCTGGACGAGGGCGTACATTTCGCTCTTGGAAATCTCGGGGAAAAGAAGGCCGAGCGCCATCGAGCCCCCCGAGAGGGCGCCGCACGTCTCACGGAGACGCCCGATCCCCCCGCCCATCGGGAGGGTCATCGCGCGGGCCGTCCCTTCGTCGAACCCGCTCTTATCGATGAAGGCGAGGACGACCGCCTGCGCGCAGCTGTGCCCCTCTCTGAAATTTTTTTCCGCAACCTCCGCCGCCGTCATTTACTTTTTCTCTCCTTTCTGCTATAATCGGGATATGATCGTGTATTACACTGCCGCGCCGTGCGGCACCGAAGAATTTCTCCTGCGCGTTCTCGCCCTCTGCGGGGCGGAAGGCCCCGTCCTCCATACTCCCGCGGGGAAGCCCTATCTTGCAAACGGGCCTCATTTCAGTGTTACGGATACGGCGGGATTCATCGCCGTCGCCGTGGGAAACTGCGAAGCGGGGCTGGACGCCGAGAGAAGGCGGCCCCGTCCCCTCGCCGCCCTGAAGCGCCGCCTCACCCCCGAAGAGCAGAGGGAGGATTTCTTCCGTCTCTGGACGGCGAAGGAGGCGTACATAAAATTCAGGGGGCTGACCCTCGCCCGCGCGCTCCCCTCTCTCGAATATCAAAAGGGCGCGCTGTGGATGCACGGCGCGCCGCTCGGGGTCTTTTTACAACATTTCGAGCGGAAGGGCTGCTGCCTGTGCCTCTGCACGGAGCGGGAAGAGCCTGTCCTCTTTACGGCGCTCTAAACCTCGTACCACTCATTCTCCTCGGGAACGATCGCCCTGATCCCGGGGAGCCTTTCTTTTGCCGCCGCCCCGAATTTCTCCATGGAGATCCTGTGGGTGAGGGGCGGGAATGCGTCGTCGAAATGGTCGGCAAACACGGCCTTGGGCGCGAATGTCCCGAGGAAGGGCTGCATGTAGCGGTGCATCCGCCGTCTCCCCTGATAGGGAAAGACGAGCATATCCGCACCCTGCGGGTATTCGACGTCCTCTTCCATGCCCGCGGAGCCGAGGACGAAGACCTGCTTCTCCCCGTCCGTTATCCCGAATGCGAGGACGTCCCCCTCGAGTTTGAACTTTCTGCACGCGCCGAGGAGGGTGACCGCCGTCTTCGCGCGGAGCCATGTGCGGGGGGAGAAGACGACGCCAAGGACGGTCGCCGCGTCGAACACGCAGTGGCGGCTGCGGTAGGTACGCACCTTGAACGCCCCCACCGTGTATTCCTCGTTCGGCTCGATCGCCGTCATGCAGTCGGTATCGAAGCCAAGCTCCTGCGCCCGCGCGATGCCGTTCTTCGAGACGTAGACCCTCCTTATTCCCCCCTTCGTAAACACATCGATGTCCGAAAAATGATCGAAGTGGGGATGGGTGATGAAGATCGCGTCTGCGGTCTTGGCGTCGTCCACGGGAAAGGGCGGCGCTTTCTTGTTGTACCTATGCAGATAGGGATCGATGAGGAGCCGCGTATCTCCGCTCTCCAGAAGGAGGGACGCGGTCCCGTACCACTTGATTCTCATTCACTCTCCGAAGGGCATGCCCTCATCGGACATGCACACGGAGAATTATATCATATTCCCATGGGTTAGGCAAGTTTTTGTACACTGCTTAATTATCTTTTTTTACGGATTTTCGCCCTCTTCCCTCTTTTTCCGCTCCCGCTCCCGCATTTCGGTGAAAAAGGAGGTGAGGACCTCCGCGCATTCCCCGCCGAGGACGCCCCCCTCCACCCCGATGCGGTGGTTGAGGAGGTTCGCCGCGGCAAGCTCCGCCGTGAGGCTCCGCCCCTTCTGTTCGTATGCGCCGAAGTAAATCTTTGCGATGCGGGCGTTGAGGGCGGCTCCCATGCACATGGGGCAGGGCTCGAGGGTGACGTAAAGCTCCGCATTCTCCAGCCGCCACGATTTGAGTTTGCGGCAGGCGGCGTCCAGCGCGCGCATCTCGGCATGCGCCGACGCGAGCTGAAGTTTGGTGCGCAGGTTGTACCCCCGCCCCACGATCTTGCCCTCCGAGACGACCACCGCGCCGATGGGCACCTCCCCCATCGCCTTTGCCTTCTTTGCAAGGCGGATCGCCTCGCGCATGAATTTTTCTTCCATTTCACTCTCCGCCGAACGCCGCGCCGAGATCGGAGACGGCTTCGCCGCATTTCTTTATGAGATCGCCGAGTTCCTCTTCCCCGAGGGGATGGGGAGCGGCTGCCCTGCCCGCCTCCACCGTGAAGGCGGGGATCTTCAGTTTGTCCACGCACCAATCCTTGTAGCCGCCCGCAGAGAGCGGCGCCTCCGCAAGGGGATAGCCCGTACTCGCCGAGAGGATCTCCGCATATTTTTTATCCCGCCTCGCGCGCAAGAGGGGCTGGTGAAACCGCCAATAGATCTCCTCCCCCTTGGTGTGCCAACTCACCGTGTAGGCGGGGCGGACGCGCAAGGTAAACTCCGCGAGCGCCTTCGATTCGGGCGCGGAGAGCGGAAACTTCCCGATATACCCCTCGGGTCCCGCCACCGTGCGGTTGCCCGCGCCCGTCCCCCACCGTGCGGGGAAATTGACGTTGAGGTCCACCCCCTCCGCATTCGCCTTCCAAAGCCCCTCCCCCCGCTGCACGCGGAGAGCGCCGTCGGGATTGACGAGGGGCACGCACCACACGCCCCCCTTTCTCACGCCGCGGGCGATATGATCGAGGGCGAGGAGGGAGACGATCCACTC
>CANRFW010000041.1 GCA_947630035.1 uncultured Clostridia bacterium
AATGTTACGGGCGTCATCCTCACCAAGCTCGACGGCGATACCCGCGGCGGCGCCTGTCTTTCGATCAAAGCCGTGACGGGCAAGCCCATCAAATTCATCGGCGTGGGGGAGAAGATCACCGATCTCGAACCCTTCTATCCCGACCGCATGGCGAGCCGCATCCTCGGCATGGGGGACGTTTTGTCCCTCATCGAAAAGGCGCAGGCGGCCGTCACCGAACAGCAGGCGAAGGAGATGGAGCGCAAAATGCGCGAAAATTCCTTCACCCTCTCCGATTATCTCACCCAATTCGAGACGCTGAAGAAGATGGGCGGCGCGGGGGCGCTCGTAAGCATGCTCCCGGGCACGGGCAAGCTGAAGATCAAAGAGGGGGACGTGGACGAAAGGAAGATCGAGCGCATCAAGGCGATCATCCTCTCCATGACCCCGAAAGAGAGGGACAACCCGCAGATCATCGGCTCCTCCCGCAAGAAGCGCATCGCGGCGGGCTCGGGGACGACGGTGCAGGACGTGAACCAGCTCTTGAAGCAATACGAACAGACCCGCGAACTCATGAAGCGTTTCCGCGGCGGAAAGGGGAAGATGCGGCTGCCGTTTTAGACGGGCGCGGTTTCGGTTACGGCCCTTGCCCACTCCTCGCGAGGCGGGCGCAATCGCCTTAATACGTCACCCCGCCCCGCCCGCAGCTATGATTGTTATCGAAGGGCGGCACGAGCCATAGGCGAAGTAGCATAGTCGAGGGGTGACATGGTAGAACCCAAAAAGCGCACATAGGGTAGGAAAACTGCGATAGCAAAGCGGGGCAATCCGCAGAAACAATAGAACCGGAGCGGAGAGATCCGCAGGGAAAATAAAAAATTATATTTCGGAGGATAGCACAATGGTCAAAATGAGATTGGTGAGAATGGGCGACAAGAAGTCTCCCGTCTACCGCATCGTGGTGGTCGACGCGCGCAAGGCGGCGACGGGCGAGTATATCGAGAAGATCGGCTTCTACGATCCCAAGTCGCAGCCCGTCACCCTCACGGTGGACGTCGAGAAGGCGAAGGATTGGCTCGCCAAGGGCGTACAGCCCACCGAAACGGTGAAGAGCCTGCTCGTCCGCGCGGGCGCCCTCGAGAAGAGCGAGAAGCTCTCCCCCGCCAAGACCAAGGGCAAGAAGAGCAAGAAGAAGTAATTGCAATGCATTTGCATGGTTTTTCCCATGCAAATGCGTACACCCCTCCCGTGGGGGCCCTTTTTAAGGAGGATTTTTCATGCTGGAACTCATCAAGTTTATCGTCGAGCAGTTTGCGGATGACAAGGAGCATATCGAGTACCGTGTGGAGGAGACGGAGGATGCGATCGACGTCACCGTCTATCTCGCCGATTCGGACATGGGCAAGGTGATCGGCAAGCAGGGCAAGATCGCCAAGGCGCTTCGGACCCTCGTCCGCTCCGCCACACCGAAAGACTCCAAGAAGTACAACGTCGAGATCAAGGAACTCGGCGAAAAAGAGGCGTAACCGTTTCGCATGCGCCCCGCGGCAGTTGCCGCGGGGCGCATCTTTTTTTCCGCACCCCCTCGCATGCAAGGGGCAGCAGATGGGCAAGAAGGCATATGTTTTTCGCGCCCGCCGCAAACGCAAATTGTGCGCAAAATGTTTGAAACATGCGCAAAAGTGTGATATAATGGGTAAAGAGGTGGATCATGGATAAAATTCCCCAAACGAAACTTCTCTCCGTCGTGCCCATGCGCGCGCAAGTCGTATTCCCCGATACCACGGTCGTGTTCGACGTGGGGCGGGGGCTTTCCCTCGCCGCCATCGAGCGGGCAAGGGCGGAGGAGCTTGTCTTTCTCACCCGCCAGCGGGACGCCGAAAAGGAGATCCCCGCGGGGGAAGACCTCTTTTCGGTGGGCACGGTGGCGCGTATCTGCCAGACGAACAGGCTCCCGGGGGACCGCATCCGCGTCGTCGCCGAGGGGCTTTGGCGGGCAAAGGCGCGTTCCTACCGCACCGAAGAGGGGGAGGGCGTGATCTACGCCGTCACCGATCCCCTCAATCCCATCCACACCGACCCCGTTCTCGAGGAGGCGTACTTCCGCACCGCGAAGGATCTCGTGAAGGATATCGCGGCGGGGGACGGCAAGATCAACAAAGAGCTTGAAGCCTTCCTCTCCACCGTGGGGGATGTGGACGAGTATATCAATATCTGTGCCCACAACATGCGGCTGCGGCAGGACGTGAAGCAGAGCCTCCTCGAGGAGGAGAACGTCGCCGCCCGCCTCCGTCTTTTCGAGCGCTGCCTCAACGACGAGCTTGAGATCTCCAAGCTCGAGCGCAAGATCAATGCGGACGTGCGCCGCAATATCGATAAATCGCAGAAGGAATACTTTTTGCGGGAGCAGATCCGCGCCATCCACACCGAACTCGGGGACGACGCGGAGGAGAGCGTCAAGCTCCGCGAGCGCATCCTCGCCAAAAAGCTGCCCGCCGCGGTGGAGGAGAAGTGCCTGCAGGAACTCGCCCGCATGGATAAAATGACCCCCTCCTCCCCCGAATACACCGTCCTCCGAAACTATGCGGATTGGATCCTCGACCTCCCCTGGCATGAGGAGACGGAGGACACCGCCTCCCTCGCGGACGTGGAGCGCATGCTCGAGGAGGATCACTACGGGCTGGAAAAAATCAAGGAACGGGTCGTCGAATATCTCGCCGTCCTCAAACTCACGGGGGAATTGAAGGCGCCCATCCTCTGCCTTGTCGGCCCGCCCGGGGTGGGCAAGACGAGCATCGCCCGCTCCGTCGCCCGCGCCCTCGGCAGGAAATTCGTGCGCATGAGCCTCGGCGGTCTCAAAGACGAGGCGGAAATACGGGGGCACCGCCGCACCTATATCGGCGCAATGCCCGGGCGTATTCTCTATGAGATGAAGAACGCCGGTTCCGTGAACCCCGTCTTCCTCCTCGACGAGGTGGACAAGATCTCCTCCGACCTGCGCGGCGATCCCGCGAGCGCCCTTTTGGAGGTCCTCGACCCCGAGCAGAATTCCACCTTCCGCGACCGTTACCTCGAGGTGGAATACGATCTCTCCAAGGTCATGTTCATTGCGACGGCGAACACCCTCGAGACCATTCCCGCCCCCCTCCGCGACCGCATGGAGATCATCGAACTCTCGGGCTACACCGAGCAGGAAAAGACGGAGATCGCACGGCGGTACCTCGTCCCCAAAAAGAGAAAGGAGAACGGGCTTTCCGCCGAGAACCTCCGCATCTCCAAGGGGGCGATCGAGGCGATGATCGAGGGGTACACGATGGAGGCGGGCGTCCGCGCCCTCGAGCGGACGATCGGCACGGTGTGCCGCAAGGCTGCCGTACGCATCGCCAAAGAGGGGAGGGAGACGAAGTTCTCCGTCGGCAAGAACAATCTCGAAAGTTTTCTCGGCACCAAGCGCTTCAAGCGGGAGGACGGCGTCCTCGAGCGGGACGAAGTGGGCGCCGCGACGGGGCTTGCATGGACGGCGGTCGGCGGGTCCACCCTCACGGTGGAAGTCTCCGCCATGCCCGGGAAGGGGGAGGTCCTCCTCACGGGCAAGCTCGGCGACGTGATGAAGGAATCGGCGCGTGCCGCCATCAGCTATATCCGCGCGAATGCCAAAAAATACGGCATCGACGGCGAGGACTTTGCGGAGCGGGATATCCATATCCATGTGCCCGAGGGGGCCATTCCCAAGGACGGACCCTCCGCCGGCATCACCATCGCGACCGCCATTCTCTCCGCCTTCACGGGCAAGCCCGTCAGGAAGGACGTCGCTATGACGGGGGAGATCACCCTCCGCGGCAAGGTGCTTCCCATCGGGGGTCTCAAGGAGAAGGCGCTCGCCGCCTCCCGCATGGGCATCCGCGACGTCATCATCCCCGAGGAAAACTTCAAGGATGTGGAGGAGATCCCCGAGAGCATCCGCAAGACCATGCATTTTATCCGCGTGACGGACGTGGACGAGGTGTTCCGCACGGCGGTGCCGGGGAGTTCCCATGCAGATTAAGAGCGCAACGTTTGTTACGAGTGCGGCGGCGCCCGCACAGTTCCTCACGCCGCAGAAGCCGATGATCGCCGTCTGCGGGAGATCGAACGCGGGGAAAAGTTCCCTCATCAACATGCTCGCGGGGCAGAGGAAACTCGCCAAGACGAGCGCGGAGCCGGGGCGTACCCGCCTTGTCAACTATTTCGACTTCGGGCAGTTCCTGCTCGCCGACCTCCCGGGCTACGGCTATGCCGCCGTCTCCAAGAGTGAAAAGGAGAAATGGGGTCGGATTTTGGACGCTTTCTTCGCAAAAGAGGGGATCGCCCACGTCTTCCTCCTCGCCGATATCCGCCGCGATCCCTCGGAAGACGATCTGCAGATGGTGCGCTTTCTCGTCTACCATAACATTCCCTTCACCGTCATTGCGACGAAGAGCGACAAACTTTCCCGCATGAAGGGCAAGGAGCGGGTGCGCGCCGTCGCGAATGCCTTCGGGCTGGGCGAGGGGAACGTCTTTCCCGTCTCCGCCCTCACGGGGGAGGGAAAGGATGAACTGCTCGCGCGGATCGGGCAGATCGTACAATCGGCAGAATAAACGGCTGCATGCCGCAAGAGAAGAGGTAATCATGAAACAGTATCCCAACGTCTTTGTGTTCGACCACCCCCTCATCAAGCACAAGGTCTCCATCCTCCGCGACAAGAATACGGGCATGAAGGAGTTCCGCGAACTCATCGAGGAGATCACGACGGTGATGACCTACGAGAGCATGAAGGACATGGAGCTTGTCCCCGTCGAGGTGGAGACCCCCCTCGAAAAGACGGTGCAATACCGCGTGCGGGAGGAGAGCGTCGCCATCGTCCCCATTTTGCGGGCGGGCCTCGGCATGGTGAACGGCGTCCACCGTGCGTTTCCCACGGCACGGGTGGGGCATATCGGCATGTACCGCAACGAGGAGACCCTCGAGCCGTGCGAGTATTACTGCAAACTGCCCGAGGGCATCGAGGAGAAAACGGTGTTCCTCCTCGACCCCATGCTCGCGACGGGCGGCTCCGCATGCGACGCCCTTTCCGCCCTCAAGAAGAGGGGGGTGAAGAGGATAAAGTTCATGGCGATCATCGCCGCGCCCGCGGGGATCGAGCGGGTCGCGACCGAACACCCCGACGTTGCCGTTTACGTCTCCACGCTCGATAGATGCCTGAATGAGCATGGGTACATACTTCCCGGCCTCGGCGACGCCGGCGACCGCCTCTACGGCACGAAATAACAGGCACGCCCCTACGACACAAAACAGCGGACTCCCGCTCTTTTCCCCGCCGTCTTTTTGGGGGGGCGAGGAGGGCGCCCCGCCACGTCACCTCAACGTCTCACCACGTTACCTCAACGTCCCACCACGTCACCCCGAGCGCAGTCGAGGGGTGACCTATTGATACGTCGGAGCAATGTGCAAAGACGCCCGCTCCGCCACGTCATTCCGACGCTGCCCCGCCACGTCATTCCGACGCCGCACCCGCTCCGCAACGTCATTCCGACGCCGCGTTCTTTGCGGCGGAGGAACCTCACCTTATTGAAAAACGCGGGGAACACCTCATCCGTCCCCTTTGGGGACACCTTCCCCTCACAAGGGGAAGGCAAGAGAGGAGGGCGCGCACAGCCCCGCCACGTCATTCCTCCGCGCCGCCCGTCCCGCCACGTCATCCCGAACCGCCGCGCCGCCCGCTCCGCCACGTCATCCCGAACCGCCGCGCCGCCCGCAAGTTGCGGGCGGCGCGGCGCGTGAGCGGATCTCCTATTTTTCCGAAATTCCGATGAATTTCTTGCAAAATTTTTCTCCGTGTGCTATACTGAAACCGCAACACAAGGGAATACTCTCATACGCAGGCTACAACGGCATTGGTGTATCCTTTTTTCCTGCGTGTGAGGAACTTGTGTTGCAACAGTTCGGGGATACCATTGCGGCGCTCCGAATTGGAGCGTCTTTTCTTTTTATTCTATTTTATACGGAGGAAACACCATGGAAGCAAAACCACTCTTTTGTAAGTGCTGCGGCGCACTTCTCGATCCGGCGACGGCGGTCGGGCGGGTCATCCGATGCACCTTCTGCGGCGGCGCCTTTCTCATGTCGCGGGACGCGTCGTCCAAAGCGCAGAGCTTTCTCGATCAGGGCGAACACGATCTCGATACCTGCAAGTTCGACGAGGCGTACACGGCATACCAAAAGGCCGCGGAACTCGATAAGGAGGAACCCGAGGCGTATTTCGGCATGGCGCTCGCAACCTTCAAGGTGCAGTATCTGAAGGATGTCGCCGCCGATCCGCCCCGTCTGCAGCCCATCTGCCACGAGATCTCCGAGAAGAAATTCACGGAGGACGTCAACTATCTCCGCGCCTACCGCTATGCGACGGACGAGCAGCGTGCGGAGTACGAGAAGAAGGGGGAGGAGATCGACTACATTCTCGGCGAGTTCTTCCGTCTTCAACAGGAGGGGAGGGATTACGATTGCTTCCTCTGCGTGAAGGTCTCCGACGGCGACCGTAAGACGGAGGACAGCAAGGACGCAAATTATATTTACGACCTTCTCCGCGGCAAGGGGTATGCCCCCTTCTTCTCGGAGAGAGAACTCCGCAACGTGACGGGCGCGGACTACGAGGCGCGCATCCTGTACGCCCTCATGACGAGCGAGTGCATGCTCGTCATCTGCCGCGACGAGAACTATCTCCGGACCCCTTGGGTCAAAAACGAGTACACCCGCTTTCTGAAACTCGTGAACGACGAGGAAAAGGAGAGCGACAGCATCACGGTCGTCTTCTACGAAAAGCCTGTCGAGCGGCTCCCCGGAAGAAGGGGGAAATTGCAGGGCATCGACTTCTCTCTCCGCGAGGCGGACGGGAAGATCGTCGAGTTCGTGGAGACGCACACCCCCGCGGCCCGCGCGCGGCGGGAAGAGGAGGCGCGGAAGAGGAAGGGGCAGGAAGAGCAGATCATGCGCGAGATCGAGGAGCAGAAGCGCGCACAACGGGAACTTGAGGACCGGTTGAGCCACATTTCCGCAACGGGCGCGCCCGCCGCATACAGTGCCGGCCCCACGGCGGTTTCTCTCGTGAAACGCGCCAAGCAGGAATTCGAGCGCAACCACCTGACCGAGTCCCGCAAGTATTGCGAGGACGCCTTGCGCATCGACCCCGAGAGCGGGGCGGCATGGCTGCAGCTCTTCCTCGTCGAGACGAGCATCAAGGATAAAAACGAGAACTATGTAGATTGGAACGCCGATTGGGACGGCGGGACGAAAGGAGTGCGTACAACGCCGAAAGACCTCGGAGGTTACTATGTTTACACTTCGGCGTTGGATACCGCACGTGCGGGAACGTGCGGAGAGAGTCTCGCAAAGATGAAGAAAGCACTTGCGGGGAATACGTTCCGCAATGCGGTTCGCTACGGCGCGCATGACGCGGAATTGCGCGAATTCGCCAAAGAGACATGCGCCAAGCTCGACCGTTGGAAGCCCGTGTTGGAGGCCGAACTCGCGGAGGCGAAGCGTTCCCTCGATGAGGCGCAACAACAGGTGGAAACGGATAGGAAGCATCTCAAAAAAGAACAGGAAGAAACGGCGGCGGCGGACAAGCAACTCTCGGCTGCGCAAGCGGAGATTGCAAATAACGATTGGATGATAAAGCATGTCCGCAACAAGACGTTTGGCATCGGCATTCCCGTCGTGCTTGTGCTTTGTATTATTATCGGTACCGCAATCAGCATGGCGACCGGTGATTTTCAGGCATGGATCTATGCTCCCATTGTGTGGTTCGGCCTTATTGGAGGAGCAGTTATATCCGCCATTATCTATGGAGCCAAAGCGCGGAAGCGCGAGGAGGTGGCAGACGGGATAAAAGCCAAGATCGAAGAAGCCAACAAGAAAAAAGCGGAAATCGGAAAAACATATGGGGGTTTCAGAGAATCCCTCAAAGAGGACCCCGATTACCAAAAGTGCGGCCCTACGGTGCGGCGCGCGAGGGCGATGATCGGCGTCGTGAAAGAGAGGGAAAATGCGTTTAAGGTCTGCGACGGCATCAAGGCCCAGCTCGAAAAACTGATGGATTGAGGCCCGTTTACGCCCCTTGTTTTTTCGGTTACTTCTCGGCTCCCCTCCTCGGGGAGCCGTTACGATTGGTCGCCCCCTTGGCTCCAACCTTATTACGTCACCCCTCGACTGCGCTCGGGGTGACGTGTATCGCGGGCGGGGCGGGGTGACGTGCTTATGTAATCGGAGCAGACGTACATACGTCACCACGACGGTTTATTACGTCACCCCGAGCGCAGTCGAGGGGTGACGCGGTAGAACGCGGGATTCTCGGCCCCTCATTCCGAACGGAGCCGCAGGCGGAACCCCACCTCCTCATTCCGAACGGAGCCGTAGGCGAAGTGAGTGAATCTTCCCATGAAAGATACGCTCCGCCGCCCTCTTGCCCCCTCCATTGCAGGGGGTGTCCCGCAGGGACGGGGGTGGGCATGCCCGATCGTCGCCCCACCCCCCTTCCCCCCTCCCACGGAGGGGGCATAGGCACCCGCCCCGCCACGTCATTCCGACGCCGCGCTTTTTGCGGCGGAGGAATCTCGTCTTTCCCGAAATAGAGTTTCCTCACACGTCTGTGCCGCCCGCCCGCAGTTGCGGGCGGGCGGCACAGACGGTTCGGAATGACGTACAAAAAAGCCGCGGCGGGGGGACTCGCGGCGGGGGGACGTGGTAAAAGGCGCGGAGAGGGAGCGCCCGTGTACGTCATGTCGAGCGCAGTCGAGACATGACGCGGTAGAACGCGGGGTTCGCGGTTCCTCATTCCGAACGGAGCCGTGGGCGAAGTGAGTGAATCTTTCCATGAAAGATACACTCCGCCGCCCTCTTGCCCCTCCACAAGAGGGGGATAGTCCGCCGCTCTCTTGCCCCCTCCATTGGAGGGGGTGCCCCGCAGGGACGGGGGTGGGCATGCCCGATCGTCGCCCCACCCCTCTTCCCCCCTCCCACGGAGGGGGCATAGGCACCCGCCGCATCACCCCAACGTCCCCCCAACGCCCTGCCGCGGAAAAATATTCCCCGAATTCCCCGCAAAAGCAGTTGCAAAAAATTTTGCGCTATGGTATAATCGATAGGTCTTGGAAAAGACAATACTCACCTCATGGGCGCCGCCCTCCGTGTTCCGCAAATCTCATCGGCGGAAAAGGGGCGGAAAACACACGCATGGGGGCGGTATAACGGAGGAATTATGGCAGTCATTACCATGAAGCAGCTTCTCGAAGCGGGCGTCCATTTCGGACACCAGACGAGAAAGTGGAACCCCAAGATGGGCAAGTACATCTTTGCGGCGCGCCACGACATTCACATTATCGACCTTGAGCAGACCGCGGCCCTCATCGAGACGGCGTACACCTCCGTCGTCGAGAGCGTGAAAGCGGGCAAGACCGTCCTCTTCGTCGGTACCAAGAAGCAGGCGCAGGACGCCGTGAAGGAAGAGGCGGAGCGCTGCGGGCAGTTCTATGTCAACTCCCGTTGGCTCGGCGGCACTCTCACCAACTTCAAGACCATCCGCTCCCGTATCGACTATCTCGAAAAGCTCGAGCGCATGGAGACGAGCGGCGAGTTCGATCTTCTCCCCAAGAAGGAAGTTCTCGGTCTCAAAAAGGAGATGGCAAAGCTGCAGAACAACCTCGGCGGCATCAAGAACATGCGCGGCATGCCCGGGCTTATGTTCGTGGTGGACCCGCACAACGAGGATATCGCCGTCGCCGAAGCGCGCAAGATGCACATTCCGATCGTGGCGATCACCGATACCAACTGCGATCCCGACCTCATCGACTATGTGATCCCCGGCAATGACGACGCGATCCGCGCCATCAAACTCATTTCGTCGGTCATCGCGAACGCGGTCATCGAGGCAACGGAGGGCGAGACCCCCGTTCCCGAGACGGAGGAAGTCCCCGTAGAGGAAGCGGGCGAGGAAGCCGCGGAATAAAAGGAAGGAGAAAAGGAAATGGCAGAGTTTACGGCAAAGGACGTGATGAAGCTCCGCGAACAGACGGGCGCGGGCATGATGGACTGCAAGAAGGCGCTTGTCGATGCGGACGGCGACTTCGAGAAAGCGGGGGAACTCCTCCGCGAGCGCGGCATCGCAAAGGCCGCCAAGCGCGCTTCCAAGATCGCGGCGGAGGGGATCGTCTATGCACTCGTCGAGGGCAAGACGGGCGTCCTCCTCGAGGTCAACTGCGAGAGCGATTTCGTCGCCAAGGGTGAAAAATTCCACGAACTCGTCGAGAAGATCGCAAAGCAAATCGTGGCGACAAAGCCCGCGGACGTTGCGGCGCTCCTTGCGACCGTGATGGACGGCGAGACCGTCGAGACCTACATTCAGGCGCAGACGGGCGTCATCGGCGAGAAGATCTCCGTGCGCCGCTTCACGGTGTATGAGACGGAGGGCTTCGTCGAGACCTATATCCACATGGGCGGTACGATGGGCGTCATGCTCGACTTCGCATGCGAGGAGACCGCGGAACACAAGGCGCTCGCACACGACGTTGCCCTGCACACGGCGTTCTCCAAACCCGCATACCTCAAGGCGGAGGAAGTCCCCGCCGAGGTCCTCGAAAAGGAGAAGGCGATCCTCACGCAGGAAGTCATCAACGAGGGCAAACCCGCGGCGATCGCCGAGAAGATCGTCCTCGGCAAGATCAAGAAGTTCTACGAGGAGAACTGCCTGCTCGACCAGAAGTTCGTCAAGGACGACAAGGTCACCATCGCCCAGCTTATCAAGACGGCGGGCGCGACGGGCTCTCTCAAGAAGTTCGTGTTCTACGTGATGGGGCAGGGACTTGAGAAGAAGAGCGAGGACCTCTCCGAGGAAGTCGCCAAGCAAGTCGAGGCAATGAAGAAGTAAACTTTGTAAACGAATGATTCGGGCGTGCAACCTGCACGCCCGATTTTTTGACCCCATTCCGCTGTTTTATAGGATTGTATACGCTTTTTGCAGTTGATTTTCGGTTACCTTTCGCCGCCCCGCTCCGATACGTCACCCCTCGACTGCGCTCGGGGTGACGTAATAAACCGTCGTGGTGACGTATGTGCGCCCGCTCCGATTACATAAACACGCCACCTCCAACGTCTCACCACGTCACCCCGAGCGTAGTCGAGGGGTGACGGGTGCCAATCCGCCCGTTCTTGCCCCCTCCGCGGGAGGGGGGTAGGGGGGTGGGCAGTCCCTCATTCCGAACGGAGCCGTAGGCGGAGTGAGTGAATCTTCCCATGAAAGATACGCTCCGCCGCTGTGCGGCGTCGGTATGAGGAGAGGGGTGAACGGCGCGCAAACACGTTGCCCCGCCCGCAGCTATGAATGCTATCCAAGGGCGGCACGAGCCACAGGCGAAGTAGCGCAGTCGAGATATGACGTGCGTTCCGCCCGCATGTACAATACGTCATTCCGACGCCGCGCCCTTTGCGGCGGAGGAAACTCATCTTATTGAACGACACGGAGGACACCTCATCCGTCACGGCAAGGGCAGCCGTGACACCTTCCCCTCACAAGGGGAAGGCAAGGGCAGGGCGCGTCGCCGCCCGCCCCGTCTGGAGGGTGTCACGTTGCTCCCGCCCCTTGGCTCCCCCATATAGAGCCGTCACGTTGCTCCCGCCCCTTGGCTCCCCCGTTTGGGGGAGCTGTCACACAGTGACTGAGGGGGTCCCTCTCTTCATTCGTGTTTTATATTCACAAAATATGAACAAATTTATTCATTTCCCGCGGCCCGCGAATTATTTATATTTTTTAGTTGACATACGGGGGGGGGTAATTGGTATAATGGACATAATCATCGAATAAAGTTAGAATTTATGCGGCTTTTTGAATAATCGTCCCATTCGGTGAAATCGAAAAAAATCGGAGGTTCTTATGAAGAAAACCATTTTGCGCATCTTGATCGTTGCGATGATGGCGAGCTTCGGTGCATTCCTCATGACGGCGTGCCGCGATCCCGAGCCCACACCTCCCGCCCCCGCGACCTATCGGGTCGTCTATGCGGACGGCGTGGATGATGAGACGATCGCCGTCCCGACGGACTCCAACAACTATGCGGCGGGCGACACTGTCACCGTAAAGGCGGGCATCACCCGTACAAATTACACGTTTACGGGCTGGTCGGACAGCACCGGGACCTATCAGGAGGGTGACACGTTCACCATGCCCGCGCGCAACGTGCAGCTCACGGCGGGTTGGGCGCTGGATACCTACACCGTGACCTATACCGCGGGGGACGCGGAGGACGCGCAGGGTCTTCCTGCCTCGGCGGAGGCCCCCAACGGCGCCTACAACCTGCCCCAAACGGAGCCGACCTGCGAGGGCAAGAAGTTCCTCGGCTGGAAAGTGGACGGGGACGACACACTGTATAAATACGGGAGCGCCCACGCGAGTTACACCGTTGCGGGCGAGGCGGTCGAGTTCGTTGCGCAGTGGCAGCAGCTCTACAAACTCACCTATGCAGACGGCGTCGAGGATGCCGAGATCGCCGTTCCCGCGGGCGCGTATTATGAGGAAAACGCGGAAATAACCGTTAAGGGGATCGACCGCGACATTCGCACGGGCTACTATTTTGCGGGTTGGCAGAAGACCCCGGAGGGCGTAGATGACGAAGAGGTCTATGGCGAAGACGGCATGTTCCAAATGCCGGCGAGCGACGTGACCCTGACCGCGGTCTGGGTCTCCTCCGATATCGAGGGCATGTGGACGGGAAGCGACGAAAACTATACGTACGAAATTACGATCGCCAAGGGGACCGTGGAAGACAATCCCGCGGCAGTCGGCCGGTTCCTTTATAAGAGTACCTATACCGATTTTGGCACTTCGCAGTATTTCCTCTATCCGATCGTTATTCGGAACGGCGCCTATACGCTGATCGACGGCATGACGAATGCGCAGTTTGAGATCGGGAGCGATGGGCTTGTTTATCATGATTTGTCCGGCGATAAAACGTGCCCCACGAAAGCGGCTCTGCCCGCTGCGCCTACGGGTCTTAACGGCACATGGCACGGGCTGATCGGCGATGACACAATGCAATCCGAACTCACGATCGGCGATGAGATCTCCTTCTCCCGTCCCGATTATCAGAATGACCCGGTGAACGAGATCGAGTTCGTGGGGTACGAACACTTTACGATCGGGAAATACTACGTTATCCTCATCGAGACCAGCGTGGGCGGAACAGAGACGGCGATCGTGTCGCAGGCGAGCGGCGGCGTCGCAGTGTATTTCCAAGGTGAAAATACCACGTTTACTTCCGGTGCGGCAGTTTCCACATATTGCGTCACGTTCGAATTGGATGACGGGACCGCGCAACCGTCTCATACCCGCTACGTCGATCGGGGTGCAGAGATCGGGACCCTTCCCGTGGTGTTTACGTCGGAAGAATGGGGTTCGCGCGGCCAGGGACAAACTCCCGATTACGATTATTTTGACCTTGCCGCGGGATACGAATTCGACGGTTGGTTTGTCGAGGGGCAGGACGAGGCGATCAACGAGCATTATATCGTGAACGCGGATACCATGGTCACGGCGAAGCTCCACAGCACGCAAGGCGGCGGTGGCGGCGATACGGGGGATGAATATGCCGATGCGCCCACCGTTACGTTCCACGCGTCGGACGATCCCGACGCGGAAACATGGATCTTGCCCAAAGATTCACAGCATTATCGGAAAGACAAGAGCGATTGGTATGTCATTCCTTTCGATACGAACGAAGCGGGTTTCACGAATGCGGACGGCAAGGAATGGTTGGGCTGGTGGTATTATGGCATGTCCGACGACGGCTGGAACAAAGTACCTGTGCGGTTTGAAGACGAGATTATGATATCCGCTTACGGTACCGATTTCTATTCCGAGGAGGAGCCTACGGAAGCCGACTTCAATATCTATGCCCTTTGGGAGGGTGACGATATCTTCGGCGGTGAGGAACCCGCTACGCCCGTGATCGAAGGAACTTGGACAGCGTCCGGCGATGTCACTGCGACATTCATTATAACGAGTGAAAGCGCGTTTGAAGAAGGCTCTTTGGTAAGTCGCTATTACGGAGTTCTTGTCGTCGGCACGGGGACAGACCTCAAGGCCGTATACGGCGAGGTCGTCGAAGGCGGAGAATCGGGCGGCTTCTACACGTATACCTTCCTCGGCGGGACCTTCTTGATGATGATCGATAGCGAAGGCTTTACACTCACCATTGCGCTCGGAAGTGCGGAGGAGGAGACGCGGATTACGTTTACGAGCAGGACGGATACCGTACTCAATGGTCCATGCTATCCCTCCGACAAAACTAGCGAATGGACGTTCGGCGAGGGAGACGGACAGTATACGTTCATCTTCAATACGACCTTGGCGAGCATGCAGGTCGGAAGCGCGGAGGCGCAGAACGCAAAAGTGTTGGCGCGTTGGAGCGATTACTTCGTGATCACCACCGAGTTGGAGAACTATCCCGACGCCTCGGATACCACGTTTATCGTCATGAGGATCGACAACACTTGGTACGCCATCGACGGCGACGGCGCCCACGCACTCACGAAGAAGAGCGCTTAACGGGCGGGTGCGGCCTGCCGCATAACAATGCTCATACACTCCACTATACGGGAACCTGCGGAGAGCAATCTCCGTGGGTTCTCGCATTTTCTGTACTTGCCCTCTCGTGTTTCACCTCTTGGCTCCCCGCAGAGCTTATTACGTCACCCCTCGACTGCGCTCGGGGTGACGTGGTGGGACGTTGGGGGTGACGTGCTTATGTAATCGGGGCAGACGTACATACGTCACCCCGACGGTTTATTACGTCACCCCGAGCGCAGTCGAGGGGTGACCTATTGATACGTCGGAGCAATGTGCAAAGACGCCCGCCCCGCCACGTCATTCCGACGCTGCCCCGCCACGTCATTCCGACGCCGCGCCTTTTGCGGCGGAGGAACCTCACCTTATTGAAAAACGCAGAGAACACCTCATCCGTCCCCTTTGGGGACACCTTCCCCTCACAAGGGGAAGGCAAGGGTCGGGGCGAAGAGTTTCCTCACGCGACTCAAACGCCCGACCGCGAATTGCGGTCGGGCGGCACAGTCGGTTCGGAATGACGCAGAAGGGCGCTTCGGCACCCTTCTGCGTTTTATGCCGCGTTTTCCGCAGTCGCCCTCCCCCTGCGTCAGGGGGAGGGGTAGGGGTGAGGGTCCGCCCCCGATTGCAGTCACTTCTCGGCTTCCCAAGAACCTTATTACGTCAGAGCAATGTGCAAAGACGCCCGCCCCGCCACGTCATTCCGACGCTGCCCCGCCACGTCATTCCGACGCCGCG
>CANRFW010000042.1 GCA_947630035.1 uncultured Clostridia bacterium
ACTTCCCTCCTGCGTTCCCGCGACCCCGTTCGAGACGAGCGGCGCGGCGATAGACGGCAGGGAGACGGAGCGCGAGATCGCCCGCGAACTCTTCTTCGGGCTTGGCGAGATGATGAACTTTCCCGCCGTTCTCTCGGGAGAGGAGGACGTGCTGCGCAAGATCGGTGCGGCCGCGGAACTCGGAAAGCCCGTCGACGGCCACGCCCCCGGGCTTGGCGGGGAGAGCCTGTGCGCCTACCGCGCCGCGGGGGTCCTCACCGATCACGAGAGCCTCACCCCGGAGGAGTGCCGCGAAAAGGTCGCCCGCGGCATGTATGTGCAGATCCGCTGCGGCTCCTCCGTCAACAACATTGCGGATGCGCCCAAGGCGATCGACGGCTACAACTACCGCCGCTTCGTCCTCTGTTCGGACGACAAGAACGCCAAGGACCTCTCCTCCCGCGGCCACCTCGACGACGCCCTCCGCCGTCTCGTCGCGGCGGGTCTTCCCGCCAAATACGCGATCGCGCTCGCCACGGTCAACGTCGCCGATTGTTACGGTCTCAAAGACCGCGGCGCCCTCGCCCCCCGCTGCTTTGCCGATCTCGTCCTCGTCGACGATCTCGAACACTTCAATGCATCCGCCGTCTTCAAGCGGGGCGTCCTCGTGGCGGAAGGGGGGGAAGCCCTCTTCGATACAACGGAGCGCTACCTCCCCGAGACGGTGAAGGGGACGGTGAAAGTGAAGAAAGTCACCCCCGAAGATTTCAGGATCGAGGGGCACGGCGGCGCCTTCCGCGCGATGGAAGTACAGCCCTACGGCCTCTACACGGGCGAGGTGTTTTTACCCGCCCCGAAGGGCGATTTTGCATACATGGGGTCGGATTTTTGCAAGCTCGCCGTCGTCGAACGGCACTTTGCGACGGGCAATATCGGGCTTGGGATCGTGAAGGGTTACGGCTTCCGCGGCGGCGCGATCGGCATCTCCGTCGCCCACGACAGCCACAACCTCGTCATCCTCGGCGACGACGATAAAGCGATGGCGCGGGTCGTCTCCCTGCTCGAGAAGGCGGGCGGCGGCATGGCGCTCGTCTCGGAGAGGGAGGAGGACGTCTTCCCCCTCGATATCGCGGGGCTGATGAGTTCGGCGCCCGCGGAGGAGGTCGTCCGCCGCACGGGGGAGATCGCGGAGAAGGCGCGCAAAATGGGGGTGAAGGAGTGCTACGAGCCGTTCATGACCCTCGTCTTTCTGTCGCTCGCCGTCATTCCGAAACTCAAACTCACGGACAGGGGCCTTTTCGACCTCGAAAAATATTCGTTTGTGCCTCTCGAAGAGAGGCAAAGCGGTTGACATTTCCCTTTTCTTTGCGTATAATGGGATAGGCGCAAGGGGCGAAACCTATTCTTTTCGTGTCCTTCCTCATACCGACGCCGCGCAGCGGCGGAGCGTATCTTGGATTCACTCACTCCGCCTACGGCTCCGTTCGGAATGAGGGGCGACCGCGTGTTTATCGATGAGACCGCCGCCTGTTTTACGCGTCATTCTGAACCCCCGCGAATTACTTCGTTATGCGGAATACTCGGCGGGGGTGAAGAATCCCGAGGATGAAAACGACGAGTATGTATTGCGGACTTCGTACTTCGGGATCCTTCGCACGATAGGCTTTTGCGTTTTATTCCTACTCTGTCGGCTCAGGATGACGCGGTAATCGGGGCGCGCACGACCGCTTATGTACGTCATTCCGAACGAAGTGAGAAATCTCGCCCTTTGCTATAAATTACTTGCGCGAGCAAAACCACGCTTTTGCGCTGCGCGACCCAATTTGCGCGACACTTCGCGCTTGTTGTTCGGGCAAGCGAATGAGAGGAACAAGAGGGTTGCCCATACAAGAAACTTTCCTCGCACAAAAGATTTTGCGCCGAACGATAGGGGCGTACCCTCACCCCTACCCCTCCCCCTTACCCCTCCCCCTTGCGCAGGGGGAGGGCATGAGAAGGCGCAAAAGATTTTGTGCGAAACAAGGCGCAAAAGATTTTGTGCGAATAAATAAAAATAACTACAAGGAGGATTCCCGCCGTGAAAGGACGAAGTAGCAGCGTAGACGCAGGCATAGGGCGATCGTATTTTGCGGCGCAAACCGCATAGGACCGCTTTGTCTCCGTCTGCGCTCCGTACCCCAAAAAAGAAGAGCGGAGGTAGAGATATGGAAGATGAACTCAAGGGCCTTCTGGCCTCAGAAAATTATCAAGCCGCCGCCTCTTACGCGGAGAAACTCTCTCCCGAAGAGGCGGCTCGCGTGCTGTCCGAAATGGACGAAAAATCCGTCGTTGCCGTAGCCCGCGAGCTGGACAGCGACTTTCTTGCGGACGTCCTCGTCCTTTTGGATGCGCCCGTCCGCCAGACCGTCGTCGGGGGACTGCACGACGACGAACTCGAGGAAGTCATGGAGGATGTCTCCGTTGACGATACGGTGGACATCATCGAGGAACTTCCCGAAAACATTGCGCGGAGGATCGCCGAGGAGGATGAGATTCTCGCCCTTTTGAAGGAGAGGAAGTTCGCCGTCTTAAAGCCCCTTCTCTCCTCGATGAACGAGACCGACCTCGCGGAGGTCTTCGACAGCGCAAAGGAGGAGGAACTTCCCGTCCTCTTCCGCATCCTCCCCAAGGATCTCGCGGCGGAAGTGTTCGTCGAGATGGAGCGCGATACGCAGGAGAAGCTCCTCAAAAAGCTGTCCGACCTCGAAATTAAGCAGGTCATGGACGAGCTGTTCCTCGACGATACCGTCGACCTTGTCGAGGAGATGCCCTCCTCCGTCGTCAAGCGCCTCCTCGCGCAGACGGACAGCGAGACCCGCTCCTACGTCAACGAACTTCTCAAGTACCCCAAGGACAGCGCGGGATCGATTATGACCATCGAGTTCGTGCGCTTCCATCCAGGGATGACGGTGGGGGAGGCGTTCGACCATATCCGCGAGCAGGCGATCGACAAGGAGACCATCTACACCTGTTACGTCACCGATCCCGCCAACAAGCTCATCGGCATGGTGACGGCGAAGGACCTCATGCTCAACGAGACGGGGAAGAAGATCGGCGAGATCATGGAGGACAACGTCATCTACGTCCACACCCTCGACGACAAGGAGGAAGTCGCGCGGACCATTTCGGACTACGGCTTCCTCGCCATTCCCGTGGTGGACGAAGAGCAGCGGCTCGTCGGCATCGTCACCGTCGACGATGCAATGGAAGTCATCGAAGAGGAGAACACCGAGGATATCGAGGCAATGGCAGGTGTCTTGCACGAGAGCAAGCCCTACCTCAAAACGAGCGTCTTCTCCATTTGGAAGAACCGTGCGCCGTGGCTCCTCATCCTCATGGTCTCGGCGACGTTTACGGGCCTCATCATCAACTCTTTCGAGGCGAAGCTCAACGCGATAAGCCCCGTGCTTTTCGCCTGTATTCCCATGCTCATGGATACGGGGGGGAACTCTGGCTCGCAGGCTTCGGTCACCGTCATCCGCTCCCTCGCCCTCGGGGAAGTCTCCACGCGGGATACGGGCAAGATCCTGCTGAAGGAATTCTGTGCGGGACTTCTCCTCGCCCTCACCCTCGCCGTTGCATGCTTTGCCAAACTCATGCTCATCGACAACCTGCTCTTCGGTACCTTTATGCCGGGGAACAAGGCGTATACATGGGATAAATGCGCGATCGTCTCCTTTGCGCTCTTCTGTTCCGTGCTGGTCGCCAAGATCGTGGGGTGCCTCCTTCCGCTGTTTGTGAAGAAGATCAAGCTCGACCCCGCCGCCGTCGCCTCGCCGTTCATTACGACCATTGTCGACGCGCTCTCTCTCCTCATCTTCTGCGGCCTTTCCGTCTTGATCCTGAACCCTTAAGCTCCGCCTTCGGAAGGGTGCGCATAAAACTTGCCCCCTCCGTGGGGGGGGTAGGGGGGTGGGGCGGCGTGACGGCTCCCCCAAATATGGGAGCCGAGAAAAACGGATTTTTAAGCAATCATGAAAATCGTCATAGCAACGCACAATCAAAACAAGCTCCGCGAGATCCGCGAGATCTTCACGGGGCACGAAATTTTGTCTGCCGAAGAGGCGGGGTTTTCGGAGGACATCGAGGAGACGGGCAAGACCTTCCTCGAAAACGCCCTTCTGAAGGCGCGCGCCGTGTGCAGGAAGACGGGTCTTCCCGCCCTTGCGGACGACAGCGGCCTCTGCGTGGAGGCGCTCGGCGGCGCCCCCGGCGTCTACAGCGCCCGCTATTCGGGGGGAGGGAGCGCCGAAAACCGTGCCCTGCTCCTCAAAAATCTCGAGGGAGAAGAGGACCGCCGCGCCTCTTTCCGCTGTGCCGTCGCCCTCGTCTTCCCCGAAGGACGGGAAGTGACCGCCGAGGGGCGTGCAGACGGGCGCATCCTCACGGAGGAGAGGGGGACGGGCGGCTTCGGCTACGACAGTCTCTTCCTCTCGGAGGAACTCGGCGTCTCCTTTGCCGAGGCGGAGGAGGAGGCGAAGAACGCCGTATCCCACAGGGGTCGGGCGCTCCGCGCGCTCGCGCAAAAGCTGTGAAGACTTTCGTCGTCCTTTCCGATTCGCACGGCAGATATAAGAACGTGCAGAAAATTTCCCCCCTCTTTGCCGAGAACGACTACGTCGTCCATCTCGGGGACGGCTCTTCGGACATGCGTCCCTACACGTCGCAGGACCCCGATAAATTCTATGTGTTAAAGGGCAACTGCGATTTTTCGTACGGGCAGGAGGAGTGCGTCATCGAAGCGGAGGGGGTCTCCGTCCTGTGCTGTCACGGCCACCGTTACGGCGTGAAGCGGGGGACGGCGGGACTTTCCGCCCGTGCCAAGCAGCTCGGCTGCACCGTCGCCCTCTACGGCCACACCCACCGTGCCGCGGCCGAGGAGACGGACGGCGTCCTCTGCGTCAACCCGGGAGCCATCGGGGACTACGCGGAGCCGAGCTATTGCTACCTCGTTCTGCACCGCGGCAAGGCGACGGCGACCATTGTCCCCGTGCGGTAATTCAGTAGAATTTCTCTCAAACGGTTGTAAAATCCGAAAAAGTGTGATAAGATAGAGGGCGTTATCCGAAAGAGGCTGTATACGATGGAAAAAGGGAACTCTTGGCGCAAATTCTGCATGGTGATGACGGCGTGGATCCTGCCCGTCCTCTCCTCGGGGATCGTGCGGGCGCTCGGCATCTATATCTTCGTCTCGCCCAACAAGTTCGCGCCGGGCGGCATCAACGGGCTTGCCGTCCTCCTCGAGTATCTCACCCCCCTCAACTCGGGGTGGTACCTGCTCATGCTCAACGTGCCCCTCTTCTTCGTGGCGTTCTTCTGCCTCGGGAAGAAGGACGCAATCCTCTCCACCGCCTCCATGGCGCTCACCTCGGGGCTTCTCATCGCGTTCGACTATATCCCCGGCTTCCCCAAATTCAGCGGGGCGGAGACGGCGGAACCCATCGCCTACGGGCTGCTCGCGGCGGTTGCGGGAGGCATCTTCCTCGGTGCGGCGCTCGCCATCATGCTGCGCGCCTGCGGTACGGCGGGGGGGACGGCGGTGCTTGCCTCCGTCGTCAACAAGAAGTGGAAGTTTTTAAGCGTCAGCTGGATGACTTCGGCGTTCGACGCCGTCGTCGTCCTCGTCTCCTTCGGCGTGTATTTCGACAAGGCTGCGGGCTTCTCCGTCAACCTCGTGCCCGTCCTCGCCGCCCTCGTCTCCCTCTTCGTGACGAGCAAGGTGTGCGACCTCATCCTCCACGGCTTCAAGATCGCCTATAAGTTCGAGATCGTCACCAACCATCCCGAGGAGATCTCCGAGGAGATCATGGAGAAGACCCACCACGGCGTCACCCTCATGCACGCGACGGGCATGTATACCCATCAGGACAAGAGCCTGCTCGTCTGCATCATCCGCAAGCGGCAGGTGGCGGAACTCCAGCGCATCATCCGCAAATACCCCGATACGTTCGCCTTCTTCTCGGCGGCCTCGGAAGTGTACGGAAAATTTCTCAAATAACGGAGCATACTTGTTTCATGGAAAAGATTTGGGACGCGGCGGTGGTCGGCGGCGGGATCGCGGGCTATACCGCCGCTCTTACATTGAAGAACCTCGGCGTGGAAGCGCTCTGGCTCGGAGAACCCTTTGCGGGCAAGCTCCGCCTCGCGGAGACGGTGAAAAACTTCCCCTCCTTCTCGGGGAGCGGGGAAGAGTTTTACGCCGCCCTTTCCCGCCAAAAAGAGGACATGGGGTTAAAAAACGAGCCGCTGCGCGTCAACGGCATCTACGCACAGGGGGATATGTTTTCGCTTGCCGCGGGGGAGAAACTCTTCCTCGCCCGCGCCGTCGTGCTGGCGACGGGGGTGGAGGAGGGGAGTACCCTCAAGGGCGAGAAGGAGTTCCTCGGCAGGGGGGTAAGCTACTGCGCCGTGTGCGACGGCGCGCTCTACCGCGGGAAGAAGATCGCCGCCGTTCTCTCCTCTTTGCGCTATGCGGAGGAGGCGGAATACCTCGCACGCTTCGCTTCCGAGGTCCTCGTGTTCTGCGGGGAGAAGGGTTCCTTCCGCGCCGAAAACATCTCCGTCCACACCGAAAAGCCCCTCGCGATCAGGGGCGAAAAGCGGGTGGAGGCGCTCGTCACGGAGAGGGGAGAGCTTCCCGTTTCGGGGGTCTTTCTCTTAAAGGACGCCCTCCCGCCCGAGGCGCTCTGCGGAGGACTCGGGACGGAGGGTGCGCACGTCGTCACCCGGAGGGACGGCTCCACCAACCTCCGCGGTCTCTTCGCGGCGGGGGACATCGCGGGCAGACCCTACCAATTTGCCAAGGCGGCGGGGGAGGGGCTCGTCGCGGCATATGCGGTGCGGGACTATCTCCGTACCCTTTCAAAATGAATTTTTTACGGAAAAATCACCGTATCATGCAAATTCCGCTTGTAATCGGGGCGGAATTTGTGTATAATAACAATAACGGAGGCGCGGTATGACCCTCGAAGAATTGCAGTCTGCACTCGAACGCAACAAACGGGAAGAGGAAGAGATCTGCGGCTACGATCTCTGCGGCAACTATGCCCGCTGTGATTTCTGCGACCGCGGGGAAGCTCTGCCCTGCGCAAACGCCTACCTCCGTTTCCGCCGCTCGCCCTCTTCCGCCGTCCCCGCATGGAAGCTCCCCGAACCCGACGTGGGTTGGGAAGAACCCGAGGGACCGATCGAGGAACCGAAAAGGGAAGAGGAAAACACAGCGGAGAACACAGCTCCCGCCGTCCTCGCCGCGGCGCCCTTCGAACAGGAAGCACGGGAAGCGGAAGAGAGCGGGGAAGCGGAGGAAACGCCGAGCGTATCCGCCGAAGAAGAACCCGGGGAAGAACCCGCAGAGGAACCCGCCGAAGAGGAGAAAGCGGAGCGCAAAAAACTCTTGCGGCGCGGGCAGCGGGGGACGGTGCGGCTTTTCGCCTTCCGCCGAAGTACGAAGTAAATTCCGCCCTCGAAAGGAGAGCGGAGAAGGAGATATTTTTTCACATGGACAGTACCCACATAGGGCTGTTGATTGCTTTGCTTGTGCTGATCGTTCTGTCGAGCTTTTTCAGTGCGACGGAAACGGCCTACACGAGCTTCAGCACTCTCAGGATGCGCCGTTACGCCGTAAAAAAGCGTTCGGCGCGTCTTGTGTTAAAGATGAGTGAGAACTACAACAAGGTGCTTACCACCCTCCTCATCGGCAACAACGTCGTCAACATTGCGGCGACGACGATCGCCACCATCCTCTGCATCCATCTCTGGGGGGAGGACCTCGGTTCCACCCTCTCCACGGTGCTGCTTACCGTCGTCATCCTCATCTTCGGAGAGATCACCCCCAAGACGCTCGCAAAGGAGATGCCCGAGGCATTCGCGCGGTTTGCGGCGTACCCGCTCTACGTCCTCTATCTTCTGCTTACGCCCTTCTCCTTTATCTTCGATCTGTGGAAGAAACTCATCTTCCTCGTCTTCGGTCTCAACAAAAAGAAGAAGACGTACACCGAGGAAGAATTCAAGATGCTCGTCACCGACGTCCGCGAGGAGGGGGTACTCAACGAGACGGAACACGATATCATCACCCGTACCCTCCGCTACGACGAACTGCACGTCGGCTCCTGCATGATCCCGCTCGACCGCACCGTCCTCTGCGAGGTGCGCGACAACGCCCGCCTCGTCTTCAGGATCTTCCGCGAGACAAACTTCTCGCGCATTCCCGTATACAAGGGGAGCAAACAGAATATCATCGGCGTTCTGTACCGTGCGGATTTTTACGAGAACATGCTCGCCGGGCGAAACAATTTCGAGAATATCGTGCGGCCCGTCTCCTTTACGACGCCCGACGTCAAGATCTCCGACCTCATGAAGCGGATGCAGTCGAGCCGCGAACACCTCATGATCGTGGGCGCGGAGGGGAACGCCCTCGGGCTTATCACCCGCGAGGATATCATCGAGGAACTTTTGGGGGACGTGGACGACAAATACGACTTGACCCCCGTTACCTCACCCCTGCAGCCCTTTATCCCCGAACCCGAAGAACCCGAAACAGTGGACGAGACGGAGGAGTAGAATATTTCGCACGATTTTTTTGCTCCCGCTTCACTGCGCGGACCCTCGCCCCTACCCCCCCCGCAAATTCTAATTTATGCCCTCCCCCTGCGTAAGGGGGAGGGGTAGGGGTGAGGGTCCGCCCCCGATATGCAGCGCAAAATCTTTTGAAACCACGTCACCCCTCGACTGCGCTCGGGGTGACGTATCGGGGTGTGCGGGCGGGGTGACGTGGTACAAACACGTCATGTCGAGCGCAGTCGAGACATGACGCATACGCGCGGGGCGATATGACGTGATAGTACGCGGCGCGCCCGTGGCGCCCTCGAAAAGAGCCAAGGAAAACCCGTGCGGGCCGCATAAAAGCCTTCATTCAAAAAATTTATGGAACTTTTCATTCCCTGTGCGGCGGGGGTAGAGGCCTCCGTCAAACGTCAACTCCATGCCCTCGGCTACGGCAACTGCCCCGCCTTCGAGGGCCGTGTGCGGGTGGAGGGGGACTGGGCGGACGTCGCCCGTCTCAATGTCTTTTTGCGCGCCGGGGAGCGGGTGCTTCTCTCCGTCGGGCATTTTCCCGCACGCACCTTCGACGAACTCTTCGAAGGCGTCTTCGCCCTCCCGTGGGAGGAATTCCTCACCCCGCATGCCCAAATTCTTTTGAACGGCAAGTGCCGCAAAAGTGCGCTTATGGCGGTAAAATCGTCGGGTGGGGTCGTAAAAAAGGCGATCCTGAAGCGTCTTCGGGAGAAGCTCGGCACCCGCACCTTCGATGAAAAGGGGGAGCGCGCCGTCGTCGATTTTTCGATCTTCGAGGACGCCGTCACCCTCTCCCTCGATACGACGGGGGAGGGCCTCCACAGGCGGGGGTACCGCGTGCTGACCTACGACGCCCCCTTGCGCGAGACGACCGCCGCCGCCATGATCGAGAGCGCCTACTTCCGCGAGGGACGTCCCTTTGCCGATCTCTTCTGCGGCAGCGGGACCATCCCCATCGAGGCGGCTCTCATCGCAAAGAACGTCGCCCCGGGGATAGAGCGCTCCTTCGATTTCACCCGCTGGAAGTGCGCCCCCGATCTTCTTCCCCGCATACGGGAGGAGGCAAGGGCGGGGGAGAGGCCCGCAAAGTCCAAAATCTACGCCGCCGACATCTCCGCACGCGCCGTGGAGATCGCCCGCTTCCACGCCGAGCGCGCGGGGGTGAAGGACTGCATTACGTTCGAAGTCGCCGACGCCCGCAACTTCAAAAGCGCCGAGAAGGGCGGCGTCCTCGTCTCCAATCCGCCCTACGGGGAGAGGCTCGAAAGCTCCGATCTCTTCGGGCTGTACCGCGATTTCGGGCGGGTGTTCCGCACCCTCGAGGGGTGGAACTGCGCCTTTCTCTCCTCTTACGGGCAGGCGGAGCGCGCCTTCGGGCGGGCGGACCGCAAGCGCGCCCTCAAAAATGCGGGGCTTGACTGTACCCTGTACTCCTACTATCCGTCCGCAAAGTGAATTTATTGTGAACGTTCAAAATTTTTACGTTAATTTGTTTGACAATCCATGGGGTCGGTGTATATAATAAAACGTAATTGTTCAGTAGGCAACAAAAGAGGGAGGAAATTATGGAAGCCAACGAATATCTTGTGAAGCTGTTCCAGACGATCAAGGACATGGAGGGCCTCAATCTCTTTGCGGGCGTCGCGAAAATTTCCAAAACGGAGTTCCGTCTCCTCCGAGAGATCGCGCTCGAGAGAGAAAAGGGGAGAGATATCATTTCCTCCGAACTTGCGCGCAGGCTCGGCATCACCCGTTCGGCGGTCTCGCAGATCGTCACCAAACTCGAGCGGGAGAATATCGTCACGCGGGCCGATTCCCCCATGGATAAGAAGATCGCCTACGTCCGTTTTTCGGAGCATGCGCAGGAGGTCTTCGAGGAGTATTGCGCACAGGGCAACCGCATCATGGAGAAGGTCGTCGCAAAACTCGGCACGGAGAAGATGAACCGCCTTATCGACGACTACAACGAATTCCTCGCCGTCCTCGGCGAGGTGCGCAAAGAGTGCGGCGTAAACTGCAAGAAGGGCGTAAACTGCAAAAAGTAGGAAAAGCGGGGGAGACCCCGTGTACGGAGAGTGAAGAACATGTTGAAACTTACGGCGATCACGAAGGACTACAAAGTCGCGGCGGGGAAAGTGCGGGCGCTTAAAGGCATCGATCTCGAATTCCGCAAGAACGAGTTCGTCTGCATTTTGGGCCCCTCGGGCTGCGGCAAGACGACCCTCCTCAACATCATCGGCGGGCTTGACCATTACACGACGGGGGACCTTGTCATACAGGGCAAGTCCACCAAGGATTTCAAGGACCGCGATTGGGACGTTTACCGCAACCACCGCATCGGATTTATCTTTCAGACCTACAACCTCATCCCGCACCAGACGGTGCTGTCCAACGTCGAACTCGCCCTCACGATCGCGGGGGTGGGCAAGGAGGAGCGCCGCGCCCGCGCCAAGCAGGCGCTCGAGAGGGTAGGGCTTGGGAACGAACTCAACAAGAGGCCCAACCAGCTCTCGGGCGGACAGATGCAGCGCGTCGCCATCGCCCGCGCCCTCGTCAACAATCCCGATATCCTGCTCGCGGACGAACCCACGGGCGCACTCGATTCGAAGACGAGCGTCGAAGTCATGGAACTCATCCGCGAGATCTCGGGGGAGAGGCTCGTCATCATGGTGACGCACAACCCCGAACTCGCCGAAAAATACGCGACCCGTATCGTAAAACTGCACGACGGGCTTGTGGAGGCGGACAGCGCGCCCTATCATAAGGACGAGGAGGCGGAAGCCGCGGCGGAGAGCGCGGAACCCGTAACGGAGACCGCTTTGCCCGCCGAAGAGAATGTATCTCCCGAAGAGAACGTATCTCCCGAAGGGACGTCCGCCGAAAAGCCCGCCAAAAGGAAGGGGAAGAAGCCGCGCGCGCGGATGGGCTTTTTCACCTCGCTCGCCCTCTCGGCCAAGAACCTCCTCACCAAAAAGGGGAGGACGATCATCACCTCCGTTGCGGGGAGCATCGGCATCATCTCGGTGTGCCTTGTCCTCGCGCTCTCCTCGGGTTTCAACAACTATATCCGCAGAACGGAGGAGGATATGCTCTCCTACTATCCGCTCGAGATCTCCGAGACCGCGCTCGACGTGACCTCCATCATGGAGGGGATGACCTCCTCCACGGATATGCCCGATCCCGAGAAGATCAAGGATAAGGTGTACGTCAACTCCTTCCTCACGGGGCTTGCGCAGAATATCACCGTCCAGAACAACATTTCGGAGCAATACATAACCTATCTCGAAGAGGGGAGGGAGACGCACCCCGATTGGTTCTCCGCCATCCAATATTCCTATGGGATGACGATCTCCGACTTCCTCTACACTCCCATCACGGTGGGCGACGTCCACACGGGGCAGGCCGAGGAGGTGCGCAACTATTCCATCACCGACCTGAAGGCGTTTTTCATCTCCGAACTCATGGCGTACGCCCCCCAATATTCGGGGCTTCTGCGCTATGTGGATTTCTTCACCAACGTCGTAAACAAGATGCCGGGCACCTCGGATTTCGGAGCGAAGGACTACGGCAGCTATGTGCGTTCCCAATACGATATCATCGCGGGGGAATTCCCCAAGGATGAACACGAGGCCGTCCTCGTCGTGGGCGAAAACAACTCCCTTGTCGACCTCACTCTCGTCCAGCTCGGCTTCCTTTCGGAGGAACGGTTTTTGGCGCTCTTCGATCTCGGCAAGGATCAGACGGGGGAGGTTACGCCCACTTCCGTCACCCTCACGGCGGAGGAAGAGGAGGATCCCACCGTCTTATCCTTCGACCGCATCTTCGGGCAGCAATACGCCCTTCGTTACGGCGACGCCGTCTACACCGAAAACACGGGATATACGGCGAGCTTCAAGTCCGACGAGAACGGCATCTACCAATCCGAGGAATACCCTTATATTTACAACGGCATGTGCGACAGCATCGAAGTGAGTGAGGACGAGGGGATCGGCTTTCATATTTCGGGCATCCTCCGCCTCAAAGACGGCTTTACATACGGCTGTCTCTCGGAGGGGCTGAACCTCACCGAAGCGCTTGTCGAAGAATACCTCGAGAAGAATGCGGACTCCGCGATCGTGCAGTATATCAAGGATAGCATGGTGAAAACGGAGACGGGCGGCGAGGAATACACCCTTTGGTTCGGTGCCCCCGCGAGCAACCTTTCCTCGTACTATTCGTACGAACAGGTCGTCCCGTATTCGATTATGGGGCAGAGTGTCCAGCTCCGCATCCGCTATGCCGTCACCGACGCCCCGCTCCGTGCCGTCGGCGGGAGCGACGCCCCGAACGATATCCTCATCTATCCCAAGGATTTCGACGCGAAGGACAACGTCCTTGACTACCTCGACGAATGGAACGAGATGGAGGGGAGGGACAATGCGGACGTCATCAAAGTGACCGACCGCGTGGGGCTTCTCATGGGCATGATGCAGACCATGCTCAACGTCATCACCTACGTCCTCGTGGCGTTCACGTCCATTTCCCTCGTCGTAAGTTCGGTGATGATCGGGATCATCACCTATGTCTCCGTCGTCGAGCGCGTCAAGGAGATCGGCGTGTTGCGCTCCCTCGGCGCCCGCAAGCAGGATATCCGCAACCTCTTCAATGCGGAGACCTTCATCATCGGCCTCGCCGCGGGGCTTATCGGCATTGCCGTAACTTACGCGCTGTGCGTTGTGATAAGCTCCATTATCTACTCGCTCTCGGGCATCGCGGGCATCGCCATGCTCCCGCCGCTTACGGCGTTCATCATGGTGTGCGTCTCCGTCGTCCTCACCCTCATCTCGGGGCTCATCCCCGCGCAGGCGGCGGCGAAGAAGGACCCCGTCATCGCCCTTCGTACCGAGTAAGAACGCATAAAAATCTCACCCCATGTCCATACTTTTGTAAAAATACGCGAGGTGAGATATGGCAAAGAAGATGAAAAAACTCACGGACGAGGAGTACGAGGCATACCTCAAAAAACTCCTCACGGCACCCTCAAAGTAGAGGACAGCCCAAAAAGAAGAACGACGCCGCCTGCAATGTGCAGGCGGCGCTTTTCTCTTGTCTTTCCCCCGCGCCGGGGGGGAAGCGCTCTGTCTCTTGCCCTCCCCCTGCGTAAGTGGGAGCGTCCTATCTCTTGCCCTCCCCCTGCGTAAGGGGGAGCGTCCTGCCTCTTGCCCTCCCCCTGCGTAAGGGGGAGGGGTAGGGGTGAGGGTTCGCCCACGATTTTACAGTACGCCCCTCATCCGTCCACTTCTTGGACACCTTCCCCCCGCGGGGGGGGAAGGCAAGGAAACCGCCTCGTATAGAGAACGAGCAGGCGAAAGGCCTACCCTTTTTCAAAGGGGAGGCTCCGCCGCAGGCGGTGGTGGGGATTGTCGATTATCTTATTTCCATCTCCATCCGTCACGGCTATGCCGTGCCACTTTCAGCGCAAGGCACGCCTGCGGCGCCCTTCCCGAGGGAGGGGAAGACATTCTCGGCAATCTTTATTCATAGAGTATAAACTATAATCCACGCTTATATATAGTATCAAAAATGTGGAAGGCAAAAGCGGGGAAAGGCTCTCCAAACATTTGACTTCCCCGCCCGAAAATCATATAATAATCGGTGAAAAAACGGAACGAAGGAGAACGCTATGAACGTGACCGAACTCTTCGGCAGCAACGTGTTCGGCGATGAGGTGATGAAAAATTCCCTCCCCCGCGAGGTGTATAAGTCGCTGAAAAGGACGATCGAAGAGGGCGCCCCCCTCGATATCACCATCGCCTCCGCCGTCGCCAATGCGATGAAGGACTGGGCGGTGAAAAAGGGCGCCACCCACTACACCCACTGGTTCCAACCTCTCACCAATCTCACCGCCGAAAAGCACGATAGTTTCATCGAGCCGTCGGGCGACAAGGTCATCTTACAGCTTACGGGAAAGAGCCTCATCGTCGGCGAGCCGGATGCGTCCTCCTTCCCCTCGGGCGGTACCCGCGAGACGAGCGCGGCGCGCGGCTACACCGCATGGGACCCCACCTCTCCCGCCTTCGTGAAGGAGGGGACCCTCTATATCCCGACGGTGTTCGTCTCCTACACGGGGGAGACCCTCGATAAAAAGGCGCCCCTCTTAAAGTCGATGACCGCCCTCGATACGCAGGCAAAGAGGCTCTTGAAGCTCTTCGGCATCGAGTGCAAGAAGGTGGCGACGACGGTCGGCCCCGAGCAGGAATATTTCCTCATCGACGAGGAGGAGTACTTGAAGCGGAAGGACCTCATCCTCACGGGCCGCACCCTCTTCGGCGCCCCCTCCTCCCGCGGACAGGAGCTTGAAGACCACTACTTCGGCGTCCTCAAACCCCGCATTTCGGCGTTCATGCGCGAACTCGACGAGACGCTGTGGAGCTACGGCATCTTTGCCAAGACCAAGCACAACGAAGTCGCCCCCGCCCAGCACGAACTCGCCCCCGTGTTTACGACGACCAACGTCGCCGTGGACGCTAACCAGCTCACGATGGAACTCATGAAGAAGGTGGCGCAGAAGCATCATCTCGTCTGCCTCCTCCACGAGAAGCCCTTCGAGGGGATCAACGGCTCGGGCAAGCACAACAACTGGTCCCTCTCCACCGATACGGGCCTCAACCTCC
>CANRFW010000043.1 GCA_947630035.1 uncultured Clostridia bacterium
CAGGGGCGCGATTTCGAGGGGCTGTGCTTTGTCAACCTCGTCGATTTCGACATGAAGTACGGCCACAGGAACGACGTGGCGGGTTACGCCGCCGCGGCGACGGAGTTCGATGAATTTTTGGATATCTTCCTTCCCGATATGCGGGAGGAGGACGTTCTCCTCATCACCGCCGACCACGGGTGCGATCCCTCCACTCCCTCCACCGACCATTCCCGCGAATACACCCCCATGCTTGTGTACGGGAAGGGGGTAAAGAAGGGCAAAAATTTGGGCATTCGCCCGAGCTTTGCCGATATCTCCGCGACTGTGCTTGACTTCTTCGGCGTGGACAAGGAGAAGACGGACGGCGAGAGTTTTTGGGGAGAGGTGCGCGTATGACCGAACGGGAACTCATGCAGGCGGCGCAGGACGCGCGGAAAAATTCCTATTCTCCCTACTCGCATTTTTGCGTGGGGGCGGCCCTTGTTACGAAGAGCGGCAAGCTCTACACGGGCTGCAACATCGAGAACGCCGCCTATCCCGCCACCGTGTGCGCCGAGCGCACCGCGCTCTTCAAGGCGGTCTCCGAGGGGGAGCGCGCCTTTCAGATGCTCGCCGTCGTGGGCGGAAAGGAGGGGGAGACGGCGGAGTTCTGCTCTCCCTGCGGGGTATGCAGGCAGGCCCTTGCGGAGTTCTGCCCGCCCGATTTCCCCGTCCTCCTCGGTACCCCCGCGCACTTTGAGAAGTATACGCTTGGGGAGCTTCTGCCCCACTCGTTTACTTCCGAAAATTTCTGACGTATGAAAAATTTCTTGAAGATACCGGCTCTCATCCTTGCCGCCCTCCTCGGGGGTGCGGCGCTCGCGGGCTGCGATTCCCTTCTGCCGAACCCTATCGGAGGGGAGCATGTCCACAAGGATTACAATGACGACGGCCTCTGCGACGACTGCGAGGAGAGCGTTCGGGCGGAACTCACCTTCCTTGCCGTCAACGACTTGCACGGCAAGTTTATGGATACCGACGAGCAGAAGGGGCTGGACGAGTTCACGACCTATCTCAAAAATTTATACGCCGACCCCGCGCGGGAGGAGATCCTCCTCTCCTCGGGGGACATGTGGCAGGGGACGGTGGAGTCCTCCTCCACGAAGGGCGCCCTCATGACGGAGTGGATGAACGAGGCGGGGTTTGTCTCCATGACCCTCGGCAACCACGAATTCGACTGGGGGCCGGACATTTTGCAGCCCAACAGCGAGCTTGCCGAATTCCCCTTCCTCGGCATCAACGTGACCTATAACGGCGAGATGCCCGATTACTGCAAGGCGTCCACCGTCGTCGAAAAGGGCGGGGCGAAGATCGGCATCATCGGCGCCATCGGCGACTGCCTCTCCTCCATCTCGGGAGAGTTCCAGAAGGGGCTCGAATTTGCGACGGGGAATCTCCTCACGGCGCAGGTCGAGGCGGAGGCGAAGCGGCTCCGCGAAGAGGAGGGGTGCGATTTCATCGTCTACTCCATTCACGACGGCGGCTCGGGCTTTTCCTCCTCGGGCGTCGTAAGCGTCAAAAACAGCGACATGACCTATTACGATACCGCCCTTTCGGACGGCTACGTCGACCTCGTCTTCGAGGCGCACACCCACAAGGGATACACGCTGAAAGACGAACACGGCGTCTACCACATGCAGGCGCAGAGCGACAACAGGTCGGTTGCCCGTGCCGATGTCACCATCGACCTCGCGAGGGGGCGCCACACGGTGAAGACGAGCATGGTTTCAAGCGGCACCTATGCCGCAAGCTCCATAGAGGGCGATCCCTCCGTCGGCGAGATCTTCGGGAAATACTTCCCCGATGAGAACCCCTACGAGAAGATCGTAGGCGTCAACGCCTCCTACCGCGATTCCGAAGTGGTCGAAGAGAAAGTCGCCGAGCTTTACTTCGAGAAGGGGACGGAGACGTGGGGCGAGTACGATATCGTCCTCGCGGGCGGATTTTTGAGAACGCGCACCCCCTATGACCTCGCCGCGGGAAAGGTGACCTATGCGGCTCTCTTCTCCATTCTCCCCTTCGACAACGCCATCGTCCTCGGGAAGATCAACGGCTACTACTTAAAGAAGAACTTTATAGACACCACAAACGACGATTACCATGTCTGCACCAAGAAGGGCTTCTCGTCGGGCAGTATCAATAACAGCCAAACCTATTATATTGTGGTAGATACCTACACGGCCTACTATAAGTGGAACAATATCACGGAAGTAAAGAGGCTCGACAACAAGACCTATGCGCGGGATCTTCTCGCCGCGTTCATCAACGAGGCGGGTTGGGCATAAGGAGAGGGGAACGCCTATGCGCATGTACGATCTCATCAAAAAGAAGAGGGACGGAGGGGAACTCTCCGCCGAAGAAATCAACTTCTTCATCCGCGGCGTGACGGACGGGAGCATCCCCGATTACCAGATCACCGCCCTCCTCATGGCGATCTATTATAAAGGTATGAACGTGCGCGAGACGTGCGACCTTACCTACGCCGTGCGCGACTCGGGGGAGAAGCTCGACTTTTCCTCCGTCAAGGGCATCCGTGCGGATAAGCACTCGACGGGCGGCGTGGGGGACAAGACCAGCCTCGTCGTCGCGCCCATCGTGGCGTCGTACGGCGTGAAAGTCGCCAAGATGAGTGGCCGCGGCCTCGGGCACACGGGGGGGACCGTCGATAAACTCGAAGCCATCACGGGCTTCCGCACCACCCTCTCCGAGGAGGAATTCCTCGCACAGGTCGAAAAAATCGGGCTTGCCATCGTGGGGCAGTCCAAGGAATTCGCCCCCGCCGATAAAAAGCTCTACGCCCTCCGCGACGTCACGGCGACGGTAGACAGCATGCCCCTCATCGCCTCGAGCATCATGGGCAAGAAGCTCGCCGCCGACGACGACGTCATCGTCCTCGACGTGAAGACGGGCAGCGGGTCCTTCATGAAGAGCGTGGAAAAGAGCCGCGAGCTTGCCCGCCTCATGGTGGATATCGGCAAGAACGCGGGCAAGAAGATGGTTGCCCTCATCACCAATATGGATAGGCCCTTGGGGTACGCCGTCGGCAACTCCCTCGAGGTCATCGAGGCGGTGGATACCCTCCGCGGGCACGGCCCCGAAGATCTCACACAGGTTTGCCTCGCCCTCGCCTCCCGCATGCTCTCCCTTGCGGGAAAGGGGAGCGCGGAGGAGTGCTTTGCCCTCGCGCGGCGGGCAATCGAAGAGGGGACCGCCTTCGAAAAATTCAAGGAGTGCGTCAAGGCACAGGGAGGGGACGTCTCCCTTCTCGAACATACCGGGACCTTCGCAAAGGCGAAGTACTCCCGCGAGGTGAAGAGCCCCGCGGAGGGATATATCCAAAGCGCGGATACGGAGGCATACGGCATCGCGAGCCTCCTCCTCGGCGCGGGACGGAACACCGCGGAGGACGAGATCGACTATTCCGCGGGCATCCTTTTAAGGAAGAAGACGGGGGACTTCGTCAAAAAGGGGGAGACCCTCGCGACCCTCCTCACGAACAGCGAAAAGGCGCTTGCCGCCTCCGAAGAGACGCTCTTGAAGGCGACCGTCCTCGGCAAAGAAAAGCCCGCGGAGGAACCGCTCATCTACGGCTCGGTGGAATAATTCCGCCGCATACGCATGAGGTTCCTCACCCCGCAAGGGGGTTCGGAATGACGTGGTAGCACCGTTCGGAATGACGTAGTAAAACCGTTCGGAGTGACGTCCATATAGCAGAACGCGAGCAGTTACCTCGGTTACGTCATTCCGACGACCGTAGGGAGGAGGAATCTCTCCCCTCGGGCGAGCAGTTGCCTCGGTTACGTCAGGTGGCGAGCGACTACTTCGGTTACGGCGGGCGGCGAGCGGCTACTTCGGTTACGTCGGGTAGCGAGCGACTACTTCGGTTACGTCGGGGTGGCGAGCGGTCACTTCGGTTACGTCATTTCGACCAAGCGAGCGCAGCGAGCGCGCGGAGAAACCTCTCCGCAACAGCATGAGTTTCCTCACCCCGTAAGGGGGTTCGGAATGACGTCCATGTAGCAGGTGGCGAGCGACTACTTCGGTTACGTCGGGTGGCGAGCGGTTACTTCGGTTACGTCATTTCGACCAAGCGAGCGCAGCGAGCGCGCGGAGAAACCTCGCCGCATAAGCATGTAATCCCTCACCGCAAAGGGTACCTATGGCAAAACTCTATTTCAAATTCGGCGCGATGGGCTGTTCCAAGACGGCGCAGGCGCTCATCACCAAGTTCAACTACGAAGAACGCAACATGAAGGTGCTTCTTCTGAAGCCCGCGATCGACACCCGCGACGGGGCGACCGTCGTCAAGTCCCGCATCGGTCTCAAGCAGGACGCGATCGCCGTCGGGCAGGAGGAGGACCTCTTCGCCCTCTGCGCCGGGAAGTATTCCGATTGCAACGTCGTCATCGTGGACGAGTGCCAATTCCTCGCCCCCAAGCAGGTGGACCAGCTTGCCGACCTCGTCATAGAAAGGAACATTCCCGTCCTTTGCTTCGGCCTTGCGACCGATTTCACCACCCACCTCTTCCCGGGGAGCAAGCGGCTCTTCGAGATCGCCGAGTCGATAAGCGAGATCAAGTCGGTGTGTACCTGCGGCGCGAAGGCCACGGTCAATGCCCGTCTCGACGACGAGGGCAGGATCGTCACCGAAGGTTCGCAAGTCGTTCTCGGCGGGAACGACAGGTACGTCGCCATGTGCAGAAAATGTTGGTTACGCCGTATTGCGGCGCAAAACAAGATATAAAGGGAGTACGAAGATGAAAAGTTCCGCAAAGAAAGCTGCATCGCTGCTGTCGCTTGTGCTGACGCTGTGTCTCGGCGCTTCCGCACTCGCACTGTGGACATGGGCACCCGTTCCCGCGGATGCCGCGGCGGGCGACTACTATGCCCCGATCACCGCGCAGAGCGGGACCGCCCTTCTCGGGCAGGTCCACGACCTGATCGTCGGAACGCATACCCATTATAGCTCCTATGCCGAGTGCAAGAGTTATGCTTCTACAACCGATCCCGCACTCAACGGCGAGAAGGGGGTCCTCGAGTTCTACACGCACGAGACCATGACATCCTTTAGCGGCACCAAAGGAACTTGGAACCGCGAGCATGTCTGGCCGCAGAACCTATCCAAAGAAGGCGGTTCCGGCAGTCAACTTTGGGGGACGAGCAACGCAGGCAGTGATATGCACCATATCCGCCCTTCGGAGGGTATGTTAAATAACTCGCGCGGAAATAAGAAGTACGGGAATGTTACGAACGGTACTCCCGAATATTCCCAGACGACAAGCGGGTCAAACTCCGAACTCGGCGGTTACTCCAACAGCAGTACATTCATGCCGCTCGACAACGTCAAGGGGGATGCGGCGCGTATCGTCATGTATGTGTACACCCACTACAACACTGCCTCGAGGGTCTACGGGACGAAAGAGAGCAAGGGAAGCGGCACGCTTCCCATTACGAATATCATCTCGGCGAGTTCGGAAAGCGCGGCTTTTGATCTTCTCATCGAGTGGAACGAGTCCGACCCCGTCGATGATATCGAGAAGACGCGCAACGAGGCGGTCTATAAAATCCAAGGCAACCGCAATCCCTTCATCGATCACCCCGAATATGCGGAGGCGATTTGGGGAGACGGCACCGCAGTGGGCGGCGGCGGAACGGACGTCGGCGGCGGACAAGGCGGGACGACGGAACCTACAACCCCGGCCGAGACCTTCCATCCCCTCACCGAACCCGAGGAAGGCACGTACTATCTCGGAATGAACGTGAACGGCACCTATTACTATGCGCAGTCGCAACTCGTCAATAACTACTACATTGATACGACGACGGATATCAACAGCGCATCGGAGTACACGCTCACGAAACAGGGCGACGGCTGGATCATCAAGACGGGGTCGAAATACCTCGAACTCCCGATCGTTACAGGTACGGATAACAAGCAACACCCGAACCCCAAATTCAATTCGTCACAAACTTCGGGCAAAACGTGGACATGGGATGCTTCCAACAATATCTTTACATGGACAGACGGCGACGATACGGCGTTTCTTGGAAATTATAACGGGAAAACCAGCATTGCGGGTGCGTTCATCTCCTATATCAATAGCGATTATCACGCCCAACTCGGCACCTACGGCACGGGCGGAACGCAGGGCGGCGGCACCGTCGATCCCGACCCCACTCCCGTCGATCCCGATCCCGCTCCCGTAACTCCCACGGGCAATACGTTCACGATCACGCTCGACAGCTTCCAGCTCACAGACGGCTACGGCTTTAAGACGTGGTCCGCGGGCGGCGTAAGCGGCATTGCATATATCTTCGGCGGCAGCGGCTCGTTCAGCAATACGGGAATGCAGTTCAACAAGAGCAAGGATAGCTACTATCTTGCAAGCACGACGGCGGCGCCGGGCGCCATCCGCTCCGTAACGGTCAAGTTGAATTCGGGGAATGAGAGGCCGTGGAAACTTCTCACGTCCGACACGGCATACGGCGAGGTCGCGGGCAAGCCGACGGACGGCACCGACCACGGGACCAAGACGGTGACGGCGGACGGCGTCACATGGACATTGGACGGCGACGACACCTATTTCGCCCTCACTTATGAATCTGAGGAGACAAAGGCCGCTTGCTATCTCGAGAGCATCGTCATCGAATACGAAAAGGCCGCCGAGCCCGATACGCCTGTCGATCCCGGTACGACCGACACGCCCGTCACTCCCGACAATCCCGATAATCCCGACACGCCTGTCGATCCCGGCACGACCGACACGCCCGTCAACCCCGACGATCCCGGCACGACCGAGCCTTCCGACCCCGTTACGAAACCCAAGCGCGGCTGCGGCGGCGCGGTCGGATTTGCGGGGATCGCGGTGTTCGCGGTTGCGGGAGCCGCCGTCCTGTTCTGCCGTAAAAAGCGGTAAGGGAGGGGAGACCCCTCCCTTCGGGAGGCGAACTGTTCAGGGAATGAACAGAACCGTAAAATGTTGATAGAAAATAATAAAATTTTCCCCGAAAATTTCAATTTGAAACCATTGCTTTTTTCGGCGGGATACGCTATAATAAAAGGGAGGGGAGAAGAGCGGCCTCTGCGGTACGCCGCAAGGGAGCGGACGCATGTTTGATCTCAAGAAAATCGGCATCATCAGGCGGGCTTCCGCGTGGCTCCTCGATGCGATCCTGCTCGCGGTCCTCGCGACGGGCTTCATGTGGATCATCTCTCTCATCTGCGGATACAGCGCGGCGGAGAGGCTCGCGAACGAGCAGTACGCCGCATGGGAGGATTTCCGCAAGGAGGATATCCCCGGGGTCGCCGAATTCTACGGCTTCACCTACGAGGAAGCGGAAGACGGGAGCTACACCGTCTCCAAAGACGGGGAGAGCGCGTCCTTACAGGACGTAATGGACAAGCTCGATAAGTCGGAAGGGCAAGACGAAGGCACGGCGGAGGCGTACTCCAGGTACAAAGAACTCCCGCCCGCCGCCAAGGTAAACGCGCAATACCGCTATGTTTACAGCCTGCTCTTCATGATGGTGTCCCTCGGGATCTTCTTCTCCTACATGATCCTCGAATTCATCCTCCCGCTCATCCTCAAGAACGGGCAGACGGTGGGGAAGAAGGTGTTCGGGATCTGCCTCGTGCGTCCCAACTGCGTGAAGATCGCGCCCATCGCCCTCTTCGGGCGGACCCTCATCGGGAAGTTTGCGATCGAGACCATGTTCCCCATCCTCCTCTTGTTCCTGTTCTTCCTCGGAGGGCTCGGGATCCTCGCTCTCATCCTGCTCGCGGCGCTCTTCATCCTGAACATTGTCCTCTTCTTTGCGACGAAGAACAGAACGCCCATCCACGATGTCCTCGCCTACACGGTGGCGGTGGACATGCGGCTGCAGATGATCTACGAATCGGAGGAAGAGCTGAACGCGAAGAAGGCGGCGGCAAAGCGCAGCGCCCTCGCGGAGGGCGGGAAATCCGCCGAAGCGGAACCCCCCGCCGAAGAGAAAGGGGAACTCCCCGCCGAAGAGAAAGCGGAGCAGCCCCCCGTAAAAGAAACAGAAGAAAGAAAAGAAGAAGTAAAAGAAGCGGAAGATAAGAAAGATAAGAACGAGTAGCAAAGAGTGCATGCGGGCAAAGTTCCGCAAGCGGCCGTCCCACCGATCGGAAAAACAAAAGTATAAGGAAACGTTATGAAAGTCGTACTGGAGCATCTCACAAAGATCTTTCCGAGCCGAAACAAGAAGGATAAAAATGCGGAGGTTGTGGCGGTCAACGATTTTGACCTCGTGATCCCGGACGGCAAGCTCATCGGCCTTTTGGGGCCTTCGGGTTGCGGCAAGAGTACCACGCTCTTCATGATCAGCGGCCTGCAGGCGCCCTCGAGCGGGAAGATCTATTTCGGCGATGACGACGTCACCAAGCTCGCCCCCGAAAACAGAGGGATAGGGCTGGTCTTCCAGAACTACGCACTCTACCCGCACATGACGGTACAACAGAATATTCTCTTCCCTTTGCAGAACTTAAAGGGAGAAAACAGGCTCTCCAAGGAGGAAATGCTGAAACGCACGAACGAGGTTGCGAAGCTCGTCCAGATCGACGAGTATCTGAACCGCAAGCCGTCCGAGCTGTCCGGCGGCCAGCAGCAGCGCGTCGCGATTGCCCGCGCGCTCGTCAAAATGCCGCGCGTCCTCCTCTTGGACGAGCCTCTTTCCAACCTTGATGCCCGTCTCCGCCTGCAGACGCGTGAGGAGATACGGCGCATCCAGCGCGATACGCAGATCACCACCATCTTCGTCACCCACGATCAGGAGGAGGCGATGTCCATCTCCGACTTCATCGTCGTCATGAAGCTCGGCGTCATCATGCAGACGGGCAGACCCCAATGGGTGTACGACGATCCCGCCAACCTCTTCGTCGCCAAGTTCCTCGGCACGCCGCCCATCAACGTCTTCAAGGGCACCGTCGAGGGGGAAAAGCTCTATATCGGGGGGCAGGAAGTCCTCGCCGTCAAGGGCGCGGCGGATCAGGAAGTTTACGTCGGCATCCGCCCCGAGGGCTTTATCCTGAAGAAAGACGGCAAGCTCGCCTGCAAAGTCTCGGGCATCGACGTCATGGGCAGGGACGTATCCGTCGTCTCCACGCACACAAGTTCGGTCAATCCGCTCGTCCGCTCCATCATCTCGTCGGACGAGATGGGCAACATTTCCGCGGAGGAGGCCCGCTTCGATTTGAAGCCGCACAAGGTCTTCCTCTTCAACCGCGAGACGGAGCAGCGCGTCTATTTCGGCGAGCAGAACGAAGCCCACGAGAAGATGGTCGCCGAGATGAAAGAGGCGGGGCAGTACTATGTCCACGAAGGCCCTCTTCCCCGCGAAGCGGACGATGCGGAAAGGCACACGGAGGCGGAGGCCCCCAAGGGCTTCTTTGCAAAAGTGAAGAGCCTCTTCAAGAAAAAGCCCAAAGAGGCGCCCGCCGAAAATGGGGACATGGGGTCGGAAAACGCAGAGCCTTCCGCCGAAAATGCGGACATGCCTGTGGAAAAGGAAAACGGTGAGAGCGAGGCGGAATGATGGAAAAGACGAAGCAAGCCAAAACTCCGCTCACGAAGATGGAGAAAAAGATCCGCGCCAAGGCGATCTTCAACCGCTGGAAGGCGTGGCTCTACCTTTTGCCCGCGCTCGTGATCCTCGGGCTGTTCACGGTGTGGCCCATCATCAACACCCTCCGCATTGCGTTTTTGAACGATTACAACGGCCTCATGGAAGTGGGCGGCGCCACGTTCTCCGTCGGCGTAAAGAATTTCGCCACGGTATTGAAAGATCCGAGCTTCCTCACGAGCCTCGGCAACACCATGCTCCTCACCGTGATCACGGTGCCCGTCTCCACGATGCTGGCGCTTCTCATCGCGGTCGCCCTCAATTCCATCAAACCTCTCCGCAGACTTTTGCAGACCATTTTCTTCCTTCCCTACGTCACGAACTCCATCGCGATCGGCATGGTCTTCATGGCAATGTTCAACATGGTCCTTCTCAAAGGACACGAACCTATTTCCCTCGGCATCATCAACACCATCATCGAGGCATTCGGCGGAACGCGCATCAATTGGGTCAACGCGGGTTCCTCGAAAGTTGCCAATATGGTGGTGCTTATCTTTTATATCGTATGGAACGCCCTGCCTTTCAAGATCCTCGTCCTTCTCGGCGGGCTTCAGGGCGTGAATAAGCAATATTACGACGCAGCCCGGGTCGACGGCGCTTCCCGCTGGCGCATCTTCTGGCGCATCACCGTCCCCATGCTCTCGCCGATGATTGCCTATGTCGTCATCACGGGCTTTATCGGGGGCTTCAAGGAATACACGAGCATCGTCGGTATCTTCGGCGACAGGATGGGCCCCGTCGGCGCGGACGGCAGCCTGAACACCATGGTCGGCATGATCTACGACAGCTTGAACGACGGGTCGCAGGGGATCGCGAGCGCAGCCGCTCTCATCCTCTTCGTGATCATCTTCATCGTGACGATGATCAACCTGTATGTCAGCAAGAAAAAGGTCCACTACTAAGGAGGGAAGATATGGAAACGGATAACATGGAAAAGATCGAAACGCCCTCCGCAGCGGAAGAAAAAAGCAAGGGCATGGCGGAAAAGGACATAAAGAAGACGGCGCGGCTCCAGCTCGTCGGGAAGATCTTCGTGCAGATCGGGCTTTACCTCTTCCTCACGGTGATGGCGGTCATCGTCCTCTTCCCGTTCTATTGGATGCTCATCTCCTCCCTCAAGTCGGTGGAGGAATACAATGCTCTCCGTCCCACCCTTTGGCCCGAGCAGTTCGTATGGTCCAACTACTCCATGATCTTCGACCCGACGAAGACGGGCGGGCTTGACCTCGGCAGAATGTTTTTGAACACCGTGTACGTGGGCATCGTCTCCACGATCCTTTCCCTCATCGTTACGGTGCTTTCGGCGTTCGCCCTCTCCCGTCTCGAATTCAGGGGCAAGAACGCGCTGTTCGCGGCGCTCCTCGCCACGATGATGATCCCCGGCGAACTCTTCACCGTCACCAATTATATTACGGTGGTGAACTGGCTGAATTGGGGGAACACCTTCGCGGCCCTTATCGTGCCCTTCCTCGTGAGTGTGTTCTATATTTACCTCTTGCGGCAGAACTTTTTGCAGATCCCCAACGAGCTGTATCTCGCCGCCAAGGTAGACGGGACGAGCGACCTCAAATACCTTTGGCGGGTGATGATCCCGCTCGCCGCGCCCTCTCTCGTCTCCATCACCATTCTGAAGATGATGGGCGCGTGGAATTCCTACATTTGGCCCAAACTCGTTACGGACGACTCCACTTACCAGCTCATCACGGTCGGCTTGCGGGAACTCGGCACGAGGCTTTCGTCCAACGCGTCCTCGCCCAACTTCCCCGCACAGATGGCGGCGGTCGTGCTTGTCACGGTCCCGCTCCTCATCGTGTTCATCTTCTTCCGTAAATACATTATGCGCGGCGTTTCGCGCAGCGGGACGAAGGGCTGATTTTAGCAAGGCAACAAAAAAACGAAGATATAAGGAGAACAACATGAAGAAGAAAGTCGGTGCGGTACTATTGGCGGGCATGATGGCGTGCGCGGCGGCGGCATCTGTGGCGATCGCGGGCTGCGGCAGCGCGAGAAAGCCCGATTTCGAGATGCCCGAGGGCGGGTTCGACACGTCGAAAGACGTAACGATCACCTTCTCCCACACCATGGGCGCGGGCCTTCAGAACGCATTGAACGATGCGATCGCGGAGTTCAACCTCATCTATCCCAACATTCATATCGAACACAACATGGAGGGCAACTGGGGAGACCTGCATAAGACCATTTCGACGAAGATCCAGGCAGGCCGTCAGCCCAATATCGCCTATTGCTATGCCGACCATGTCGCGGACTACAACGTCTCCGAAGCGGTCGTCCCGCTCGACGATTTCCTCCCCGACGGCGCCTATAAAGACGTCAAGGTCTCCGCGATCAAGCTGAATGAAGGCGGCGAGCAGGTCCTCGACGAGAACGACAACCCCGTCACCGAAGAGGTCTCCTTCAACCTCACGCAGGATGAGTACGATATGTACAACCCCGTCTGCTTCAAAGAGGGCAGAAACATAAGCGGCAGCGAGAAGCTCTACGCCATTCCGTGGGCGAAGTCGACCGAGGTCATGTTCTACAACAAGACCTTCTTCGACGCCCATTCGGAGCGGATCAGCGTTCCCACGACGTGGGCCGAGATGGAGGAAGTCTGCAAAGAGATCAAAGCAATCTGCACGGAGGAAAACCTCTCGGCTGTTCCTTTCGGTTACGACTCCGAGGAGAACCTCTTCATCACGCAGTGCGAACAGCGCGGGACCAAGTACACCGCCGCGGAGGGGGACCACTTCCTCTTCAATAACGCCGAGAACAAGGCGTTCGTACAGACCTTCAAAGAATGGTACGACAACGACTACTTTGAGACGGGTTCCCTTTCCGGCTCCGATTACACTTCCACGCTCTTCACGGAGCAGAAGATCTTCATGAGTATCGGCTCCACCGGCGGCACGACGTATAACATCGATACGAGCAGCGGCACGATCCCCTTCGAGGTCGGCATCGCGCCCGTTCCCCAGATGGATAGCGATCCTGCTCATATGAAGCTCCTCATGCAGGGCCCCTCCGTCTGTATCTTCAAGAGCGACGATCCTCAAAAGGTCATGGCGAGCTGGCTCTTCGTGAAGTTCTGCACGACCAACCTCGTCTATCAGCACGACGTGGCGCGCAACAATGGCTACATGCCCGTTTTGAAGAACGAGGTCATGATGACGAACCCCGCCTATGCGACTTGGATCGACAAGGCGAACGGCAAGGAAAACCTCACCGCTCTCGCCGTGAAAGTCGCCATGCAATATGAGGATAAATACTTCACCTCTCCCGCGTTCCGCGGTTCCGCCGAGGCGCGCGAGCAGGTCGGCCTTTTGATGCAGGGCGTCCTTACGGGCAACAAGACGCTTGATGCCGCCTTCAACGACGCTTACACCACCTGCACGAACAAATACGGGAAGTAATCTATGAAAAAATTCGCGAAAATCTTTTTATCGCTCCTGTGTGCGTCGGCGCTTGCGCTGCCCGTTCTCGCGGCATGCGGAGGGCCTGAGGAGCCGGCTCCCGCTCCTCCCGTCGAGGCGGTGGACTATGTCTCCCGGCTCAAGCTCGATCTGTCCACGAACACCAAGAAGCAGGAGGTCATCCCCAAGATCCATATCGACGGCGATACCACCCACTTCACCCCCAAGAGCAACGTCTCGGAGTTTACCGACGGTATCATCAAAGCCCGCTATCTCGCGGTGAACACCCCCGAATCGACGGGCACCATCGAGAAGTGGGGGAAGACGGCTTCCAACTTCACCCACGATAAGCTCTGGAATGCAGAGGCGGTCTTGGTCGAGTCCGACGATGAGAATTGGAATCTCGACAGCACTTCGAGCAAGCGCCTTCTCCTTTGGGTGTGGTACGTGCCCAAAGGCATGGAAGTGAAGACGGAGAACTACCGCAACCTCAATGTAGAGCTTCTGCAAGAGGGTTACGGCAGGGCGTCGTCGACCGCCGAAAACCGCTACGGCGAGATCGCTTCCGCGGCTCTTGCACAGGCACAGCAGCTCAAACTCAAAGTCTTCGGCAACGAGAAAGACGTCAACTTCTTCGGCGGCGCAGCGGTACCGATGACCCTCAAATACCTCCGCTTCCATCTCAAGGAGTATGTCGATCACAGGGTCAGCGTAACGGGTGTGGTCACGGCAAAGTTCGGCAACTGCGCTTACATCGAAGAACTTGATGAAGACGGCGTTTCCTACGGCATGTGCGCGTTCTACGGGTACAAGGGCGGCGAGCTGTACAAGATCCTCACCGTCGGCAACACGGTCAACGTCGTCGGCAAGATCGACCTGCATACATGGGAATACGGCGATTCTTATCAGCTTACTGACCTCGATTACAACGAGGCGCGCCCCAATGCGTCGACTAACACCACCCTCGTCGAAGCGGGGGACGGCAAAATGCCCTCCACGGAGATGACGGTCACAAAGCTCACGGGGAGCGACCCCGTTTCGGGCACCTTCACCGTTACGGATGAAGACGGCAACGAGAGCGAGGTCACCGAGACCCTTCCCTACAAGGAGGTGATCCTCTGCACGTCCGTTACCCTCAAGAACCTCACCGTCACCCGCATCACGGTTACGACGACTTCGACGAGCAACGGCGCGATGAGTATCTATTGTACGGACGAGTCGGGCAAGTCGATCACCCTCCGCACCGAAGTATTGACGAAGGCGGATAATACGCTCTATACGCCTGCGGACGTCGGCGCCGCGGGCGGCGGCGATACGGCGGGCGTAGGCGCGAAGATTGCGTCCGTGAACGGCATTGTGGACGAATTCAGCGGCAGCATTCAGATCGCTGTATACGATTGGTCCTGCCTCACCTTCGCCCCCGCCTCGTAAATCACCTACTACTTGCCCGCCCCCGAAATCAGTTACCCCAAGCCTTCCCCTTGTGAGGGGAAGGTGGCTGCCGCCAAGCGGCAGACGGATGAGGTGTAAACGCCCTTCCAAACGGCGTCCGCCCCGCCCG
>CANRFW010000044.1 GCA_947630035.1 uncultured Clostridia bacterium
CGCTCCCCTCCTCATACGCCCGCATGAGATTGGTGCGGGTGAGGTATTCGTTGGCGGAGAACGCCCCGACGGCGTTCTCCCCCTCTATCCCCATGAAGCGGGGAAGGCCCGCACCCGTCCCGAGGAAGACGGCGCTGTATCCGCGCTCGCCGAGGAGTTCCTCCACCGTGAGCGTTCTGCCGATGACGACGTCCGTCTCCACGGTGACGCCGAGTTCTTTCAGCCCCTCGATCTCCCGCCGCACGACCGCCTTGGGAAGACGGAATTCGGGGATCCCGTAGGTGAGGACGCCGCCCGCCTCGTGGAGCGCTTCGAACACGGTGACCGCATACCCCTTGCGCGCAAGATCTCCCGCACAGGCAAGCCCCGCAGGTCCCGAGCCGACGACGGCGACCTTCTTCCCGTTGCAGGGAGGGCGCACCGCCTTCTCGCCCTTTGCCGCGTAGGTATCGGCGACATAGCGCTCCACCCTCCCGACGGCGACGGGTTCCCCCTTGATGCCCCGCGTACACCTGCCCTCGCACTGTCTCTCCTGCGGGCACACCCTGCCGCAGACGGCGGGAAGGGAAGAAACTTCCGAGAGGATGCGGTACGCCTCCCCGTCCTTCCCCGCCTCGACGAGGGCGAGCATTTCGGGGATGGGGACGCCGACGGGGCATCCCTCCGCGCAGGGCTTGTTTTTGCAGTGAAGACAGCGCGCGGCCTCTGCGCGTGCTTCCCTTTCTCCGTACCCGAGGGCGACCTCGGCAAAATTGTTCTTTCTCACTTCCGGCGCCTGCACGGGCATCGGCTGTCTCCCGGAGTCTCTCATCTGATCGCCTCCCGGAATAAATTGCAGTGCTTTTCTCTTGCGCGGTCCTCAAACGCCGCATAGCTCTTTGCGCGGGTCATCGCCTCGTCGAAGTCGACGAGGTGGGCGTCGAAGTCGGGCCCGTCCACGCAGGCGAACTTCATCTCCCCGCCCACCGTCAGGCGGCAGCACCCGCACATGCCCGTGCCGTCGATCATGATGGGATTCATGCTCGCGATCGTCTTTACCCCGAAGGGCTTCGTCGCCATCGCCGCGAATTTCATCATGATAAGGGGCCCTACGACGAACACCGCGTCGCACCCGCCCCTCTCCAATCTTCGCACGAGGGGGGCGCATACATTCCCCTTTTCGCCGTAACTGCCGTCGTCCGTCGTGACGAATGTCTCCCCGAGGGAGCGGAACTCCTCCTCGAAGATCACGAGTTCCCGGTTGCGGAAGCCGATGACGGAGGTCACCTCACACCCCTCTTCGGAGAGGGCGCGGGCAACGGGCAGGGCGATGGCGCATCCCACGCCCCCTCCCACGACGACGGCGCTCTTTATCCCCTTTGTCTCGGTGGGATTGCCGAGCGGGCCCGAAAAGTCCGCGATAAACTCCCCCTCCTCTTTGGAGGCGAGGCGGGCCGTCGTCCCCCCCACGACCTGCACCACGACCTCCACGCCGCCGCAACGTTTGTCGCAGCTTGCGATTGTGAGCGGGATGCGCTCGCCGTCCTCCGTGGGACGGAGAATGACGAACTGCCCCGCCCGTGCCTTGGCAGCGACGAGGGGAGCCTCTATGAGGAGAGAGACGATCGCGGGGGCAAGCCTTCTTTTGCGGAGGATCCTGTTCATGCTTTGTGTTCCTTCCCGTTGCGGACTGTATCTTTTCTTCTATTATAAAACCGTGTCCGCGAAATGTCAAACCGATTGCGGAAAAAAGGAAATGCGACAAAAATTTTGTTTTTGCCCGAATACCGTTGACTTTGCGGCAAAAATGCGCTATAATGCGAAATAGTTAAAAAACAAAACATTGGAGAGTTCTATGACGAATGTAAAGATCGTCACCGACTCGAACAGCGGCATCACCCAAGCGGAAGCGAAGAAACTGGGAATCTTCGTTATCCCGATGCCCTTTCTGATCGACGGTGAAGAGTACTTTGAGGACATCAACCTCACGCAGGAACAGTTTTACGAACACCTCAAGGGGGACGCGGCCGTCTCCACCTCCCAGCCCGCCATCGGGAGCATTACCGAGCTTTGGGACGAACTTTTGAAAGACGGCAGCGAGATCGTCCATATCCCCATGTCGAGCGGGCTTTCGGAGTCCTGCCATACCGCAGAGCGGCTCGCGGAGAGCTATGGCGGGAGGGTGCAGGTCGTCAACAACCAGCGCATCTCCATCACGCAAAAGGAGAGCGTGTACGATGCTCTCACCCTCGCACAACAGGGCAAGAGCGCGGCGGAGATCAAGGATGCCCTCATCAAGACGAAGTTCGATACGAGCATCTATATCTCCCTCGATACCCTCAAATACCTCAAGAAGGGAGGGAGACTTACCCCCGCGGCGGCGCTGATCGGCACCATCTTCCGCATCAAGCCCGTCCTGCAGATCCAGGGTGAAAAGCTCGACGCCTTCAAAAAAGTGCCCACCCTCCGCAAGGCGAAAGAGGTGATGATCGCCGCCCTCGAGAGCGACTTCTCCACCCGCTTCCGCGATCTCTATGAGAACGGGGAAATGATGGTCTCCGTCGCCCATACGGCGAACGACGAAGAGGCGAAGAAGTTCTCGGAGGAACTCAAAGCCGCCTTTCCCAAGGCGGAATTCCGCTTCTGCGATCCCCTCTCCCTCTCCGTCTCCTGCCATATCGGCCCCGGCGCTCTCGCCTGCGGGTGCGCGCGCGTCCTGAAATAAAACCCCATCCCCACCGTAACAAAAGAGCGGGAGTTTTTTCCCGCTCTTCTTTTTCAAAAACGAGGCTACTTCCATGATCGCAAAAACTCTTCGCACCTTCTTCGGCAACCTGATCTACATCCTCATCCCGCTCGGCAGTCTCTTCCTTGCCGCCATGATCGGCGCGGGCGTGCTGCTGCGCGGCATACAGGGGCAGTGCGCCGCCCTTGTCAACAATATCAATACCATCCTGAAAGACAGCCAGATACGGATGGACGAGCTTCTCTATGGGATCATCCGCTCGGCGGCGGCCCTCTCGTGGGAACACCCCCTCCGCGCGCTTGCGCAAATTTTTACGACGAATTGGCTCGCGGAGCGCATCGCCGAGATTGCGAATGTGACGACGGAGACGGTCGAGGGCATCACGACGGGCATCGCCTCCGCGGCAAAGAGCGCTTTAAGCGGCACCGTCCCCTATCTCGTCTTCTTCGCAATCGTGCTTGCCGTCGGCATGTTCGCGGGGTTCTTCGTCACCAAATACATTGTGCGGAAAAATTCCGTCGCCTCGCGCGGGTATATCCTCTGGAGCCTCCTCGAAGCCGCCCTCTTCCTCGGCGTCTTCCTCTTAAGCCTCTGGCTTATCTCCCTCTGGAAGTACAGCTTCTACATTCTGATCGTCCTCATCATTCCCCTCTTCTGGCTGATTACTTTAGCGGAGGCATACTTCACCCAACCGCAAAAACTGCACACCTTTAAGGAGATCATCGATATCCGCAACTCCTACACCCTCATTCTCTCCTCGGCGATCCTGCTCCTCGTGAGCGGCGGGCTTCTCCGTGCGGTGTATGCCATCGGCGACTTCTTCATCACTTTTGCGCTCGCCTACCCCCTCATCACCATCGTACTCGTCGTGATGAGTCTTTCGGGACGGCTCTATGCGGACCACCTCACCGAACGGCGCCTTTTCTCCGCACGCTTCACCCCCGCGCAGCCCGCTGCGCCGCCCGCACGGGAGGAGACGGAAGAACCCGCGGAAGAGGAAAAAACCGAGTAATCGAAACCGCCCCCGTGTCCGTCTGTTTGAATTTTAAGTTCAAGTGAAATCTGAAGGTGTATAATGGCTGAATTACAAAAATCCCATGTGCGGCAACACTATATACCGCAGTTCATATTGAAAAACTTTTGTTATGATCAAAACAAGGAAAAGGTATTCTTCTTTAAGGTCGGCGAAAATGAGTGTTCATCCGAATTTGTATCGAATGTCTTTATGGAAAAACATTTGTATTCAACAGCGGAAAATCCGGTTGAAATCGAGGAAAGCCTGGCAAGGTTTGAGGCGGACATAGCACCTATTTTCAAAAAGTTCAGCCAAGATTCCGAAATCAGCTTAACTTTTGCAGAAGATGAACACTTGCGAATATTTCTTTCGCTACTTGCTTTTCGTGCGGTAAGCACAAGGGATCAATTTGGCAATATGTCCGATCTCTCTAAAGCATTGTATAGCAGAAACTCGGACGACGCGGATATGAAAGATTTGTGGCTGAAGAATGTTCATCTTTTAAGTCGGAACCGCACAATCAAAGAAATTTTAACAGATCCCGAAGTAAGCGATCCTTTGAAGTTCTTTCTTTTTCGAGAATTTTCCGCTTTTTATATGTGCCTATTGGAGCGGCGCGGCAATGTGGATTTTCATATATCCGACTGCTATCCCGTGGTAATGTACGGTGAAACAGGGTGGAAGGGCAAAGCAATCGATTTACCGATTTATTACTTTTATCCCATTTCGGACAGCAGAGTTATTGTTCTTGTAACAAACCATATAAAAGACGTTCCCAAAAGCCTATCTTATTTAGATTGCGACAAAATGCTTAAAGGGCCGAAGCACTCACTTGACGGCACTCATTTGCTTTTTCGTCCCGCAAGGGTCTATTCTTCCGAAGTGGACTGGATAAATGAAATGGTTATCAAAAATGCAAAAGCAGGTATAGTCGTTAAAGATTTAGAAAGGTGCAGCGATTGTTTATAATGTATAAAACCTTGTGAAATTTTTATGCTCGCAAATATTCCTTGGTGTATAAATTTCTTATGAAAACCGCCCCGCACGGGGCGGTTTTCCGTATCGTTTGTTACAGAAATTCGTTCATGAGATACCCGTACCCGCGGAGGGCCTTGCGGGCAGAGCGGGCGTCCGGGAGAATGCTCTCCACCTCCCGCCAAAAGGCGGGGCTGTGGTCGAGGCGGCGGGTGTGGCAAAGTTCGTGTACGGCGACGTAATACGCCAAAGAGGGCGGGACGAGGGCGATGCGGAAGGTGTAGGAGATCGTCCCCTTGGCGCTGCAGGACCCCCACCTCCCCCTCGCCGAGGAGACGCGGACCGCGGAATAGGAGAAGCCGTATTGTGCGGCGAGCGACGCGGTAAGGGCGCCCATCTTCTCCGCAGTCAATTTTTTGAGCAGCCTTACGAATGCCCTCTCCCTGTTCTCCGCGGGCAAGGTGAGAACGCCCGCCCGTATCCCGCTTCTGCCCGTCGAGAGGGTGTATGTCTCCCCGAAAAGCGTCACGGACGCGCCGTCCCCGAGAACCGTTATCGGCGCACTCCGTCTCTCGGCGATGCGGCGGGCGAGCCAGCGTTCATGCTTTTTCACGAACCGCGCGATCTCCTCCGCGCTTGCGGAGAGCGGGGTGCGGACGACGGGCGTGCCGTCGCGGTCTACGGTGAGGAGAAGGGTCTTTCTCCTGCTCTTTTCCACTTTCAGTTCCATGGATGCCTCCGAAGCCCTATTGTACCACGAAACCGCCCGCAATTCAACAAAATCCTTCTCTTTTCTTGACATTTTCCGCACAAGGATTATACTTAAACATATGAGTTACCTCGTAAAACCCTACCGTGCCCGCGGGGAGATCGCCGTAAACGTCCCCGCCTCCAAGAGCGCATTGAACCGCGCCCTCCTTCTTGCCGCCTTTACGGAGGGAGATACCCTCCTCCGATGCGGCGGATATGCGGAGGACACGCGTGCATTGCTCGGCTGCCTTTCCGCACTCGGGATCCGAACGGAAACAAGCGGGGAGGGAATTCTCGTACACGGGTCGGAAAAAATCGCCCGCTCCGCCTCACTCGACGTGAAGAGCGCGGGGACCGCCGCAAGGTTTCTCACCGCAATCCTCGCCTTCCGCGGCGGGGAGTATGAGATGAACGCCTCCGCGCAGATGGAGAGCCGCCCGATGGAGCTTATCCCGGCTCTCGAAGAGGCGGGCGCCCGTTTCGTCTTCCGCAAAGAAAAGGGACACTTCCCCTTTCTCATGCGTTCCGCGGGCATCCGCGCCGCAGAAATGACGGTGAACACCGACGAAAGCACGCAATACGCGAGCGGGATCCTGCTCGCCGCGGCGCTCGGCTCCTCCCCCTTTCTCCTCCGCCTTACGGGGACGAGGACGGACGGCAGCTACATTGCGGCGACCGGGAAACTCATTGCGGACTTCGGCGGAAGATGCGAGCGGCGGGGTGCGGAGATCGCCGTCACCCCCATTACCGGGGCGCCGAAAGAGTACCGCGTCGAACCCGACGTCTCGGGCGCATGCTACTTCTTCGCCCTCTCCCTCCTCTTCGGCGCGAAGGTGACGGTACGCGGGCTGACCTCATCGTGTACCCAACCCGATATGCGCTTTTTGGGGCTACTCAAAGAGCGCGGCGTGCGGTTTACGGAGACCCCCGAGGGCCTGTGTGCGGAGGGAAGCGGCGCCCCCTTTGAAGGATTTACCGTGAACATGCGGGACTTCTCCGACCAGGCGCTTACCGTCGCCGCACTCGCCCCCTTTGCCTCCTCCCCCACCGTCATTACGGGGATCGGGCACACCCGCAAACAGGAGTGCGACCGCGTGCATGCGATCGCGGAAAACCTCTCTGCCCTCGGCGTACCTTGCGAGGAATTTGCGGACGGCGTGAAGATCTTGCCCGCCTGCCCCAAGGGCGGCACGGCGAGAACGTTCGGCGACCACCGCGTCGCGATGGCGTTCTCCCTCATCGGCCTCAGGACGGGGACGGTTTCGCTCGACGATCCCGCCTGCTGTAAAAAGACGTTCGAGAACTACTTTACCCTCTTGGAAGAGGCGGTAAACTGAACAAAAAAATTGCGGGGACAGCCGTTCGGCTGTCCCCGTTTTTTGATTTTTTCCGACCCCATGTCCCTATTTTGACCCTTTTGCCGCCTCTTCGAGGGAGAGCGCGGAGTCCCCTCCGTACTTCTCCACTTCGGCGCGGTTCCTCTCCCCGTGGGTGAGGCATCCCGCCCCGCCGACACACCCGCCGACGCACGCCATCCCCTCGATGAAGTTGTTCGGGAGAGCGCCGCGGGAGAGCCGCAGGAGGGCGGCGCGGCACTCCTCGATTCCGTCGCAGGCGATCGGGTTCCATGCGAACCCGCTCCCCTGCGCCTTGAGAGCTTCCCCCACCGCCTCCGCAACTCCGCCCGAGCGGGCAAATCTCCGTCCGAACGGGGACGCCCCCGCAAACGGACTTTCGGGGAGGGAGGTCACGTCGATATCGCGGCTGTCGATGAGGGCTTGCAGCTCCTCGAAGGTGAGGACGCTGTCGATATATCCCTCGTATTCCTTGCGCTGAAACTCCGCCTTTTTCGCCGTACACGGCCCGATGAACACCGTCTTGCAGGCGGGGTCTTTTTCCTTGAGATAGCGGGCAATGGTGCCCGCGGGCGAGAGGTTGTGAGAGATGCGGTCCTTGAGCTGGGGGAAGTTCTTTTCGATATAGGAGACGAACGCGGGACAGCACGAGGAGGTGAGCATCCCCTTTTCTTCGAGTTCCTTCGCCTCCTCCCACGCCACCATGTCGGCGCCGAGGGCGACTTCTTCGGCATCCGTAAAGCCGAGTTCTTTGATCGCCGTTACGACCTGCCCGAGCGCGGCATAGGAAAACTGCCCCGCGATCGAGGGCGCGACGAGGGCGTAAACCTTATACCCCTCCCTTCTGCTCTTCAGGATGAGGTCGATGACGTCGAGGATATAGCTTCGGTCGGTGACGGCACCGAACGGGCAGGCATACACGCACGCACCGCAGGCGATGCACTTTTCGTAGTCGATCACCGCCTCCTTGTCCTTCCCCATCGAGATCGCCTTCACCTTGCAGCTCTGTTCGCACGGACGCTTGTAATTGTGGATGGCGGAGTAGGGGCACGCCTTGGCGCACGCGCCGCACTCCACGCATTTGGACTTGTCGATATACGCCTTCTGGTGTCTGTCGAAGGTGATGGCATCCCGCTTGCATGCCTCTTCGCAGCGGTGGGCAAGACACCCTCTGCACGCGCTCGTCACCTCATAGCCGCCTGCGGGACAGTCCTCACAGGCGATATCGATGACCTGAATGACCTTCCTGTTGTGCTTGTTCCCGCCGATCGCGATCCGCACCCGCTCGGAGAGAATGGCGCGTTCTTTGTAGACACAGCACCGCATCGTGGGGATCTTCCCGGGCGCGATGATCTTGGGGATCTCGGTGACGTTCTCCAAAAGGTTGTCGTCCCACGAGAGGCGGGCGACTTCGCGGAGGACCTTGTATTTCAGCAGTTGGACTTTGGTATCGAACTTGTGCATCACACGTCCTCCTCATAAGTACAGCGCAGGAGAAATTCCTTGCGGGCGGGGTCGTCCGTCTTCACGAGCTGCGCCGCCGCGATGAGCGGGATCCACTCCCGCATGTAAGAACGGGTCACCCCCGCCTGCGTGCAGAACTCCTCCGCATACTCCTCCGCAAAGCGGTCCGCGCCCGCCATGCGCAGGAGAAGATAGCTCTTCGTCGCATCCGCCGTGGCGTTCCCCTGGCTCGCGTGCGACCAGTCGAGGATATAGGGTACGCCGCCCTTGGAGAGGATCACGTTGCTCGGGATAAAGTCCCCGTGGCAAACGTGGGTGTGGCGGCGCATGCCGTCCAGACGCATGGAGAGATCGTAGCGGGTGGAGGCGTCCAGCTCGGAGCCGAGGATCTTCATCTTGAGCTTGTCGATATATTTGGTGAGGAGGAGATGCTTGCGGGAATGCACGTCCCTTTGGATGGAGACGAATTCGCGCAGCAACTCCCCTCTCTTTTCGGGATAGCGGCGGATGAGACTGTCGTACGTCTCCCCCTCCACATACTCCATGACAATGGCGGGCTTGCCCTCGATGGCCGTCACCTCATAGAAACGGGGAATGTTCAGCCCCGTCTCCGCAACGCGCGCCTGATTGGTCGCCTCGTTGAGGATATCCGACTGCGAATAGCTTGCGTCGAACAGTTTGATGAGTTTGTCGCCGTCGCGGTAAATTACCTTATCTTTGCGCTTGGCGATGACTTCGCGGAGAACCATGTCTGCGCTCCTTTGTCGGGATATATTGATTATAACATATTTTTCACAGGCGCGCAAGGGGGTAATGAAAAAAACGTCCGTTTTGTGCAAAAAAGGGGAATGGGGTAGGAAAAAAGACGGCTCCCTTGCGGGAACCGTCTTTCCGGGGTCACTCGTGATCCATGACCCAGTAGCCGCCTTCGTGCTGCAAAGGCGGGAACGTCGACCCCTTTTCGAGGTAGGTCGTTTCGTCGTCTTGGCTGTAGCCGTTCCTGTCGTACGCCTTATAGCGGCAGGACATGGGAACGATCTCGCCCGATCTGAACTTCTGCATAACTCTCACCTCCCGCACTTATTTTGCGCGGGAATGCAAACATTATGCACGGCGGGTGCGAATACCCTTAAGAGCGGGGTAGCAGGTGCGGAAGACGGCATACTTTTCCCCGTATTTTTGCACGAGGGACGGATCGGGCAAAACACACTCCCGTTCGCGGACGATCGCGTCCGCCGCGCTCTCGACCGTCGGATATTCGCCGCAACCCACCATGGCAAGCATCGCCGCACCGAATGCCGGCCCCTGCTCCGTCTCAAGGGAGCAGATCTCCGCATTGAGTACATTTGCAAGAATCTTTTTCCACACGGCGCTCTTGGCGCCGCCCCCGCAGACGGTGGCTCTTTGGATCGCCATCCCCTCCGCACGGGCGCACTCCACGCAATCGCGAAGGGCAAAGGCGACCCCTTCCAAAACGGCGAGCGACATTTCCCCGCGCGTCGTTTCCATACGCAGCCCCAAAAAGGCACCGCGGATATTTACGTCGTTGTGCGGACTTCGTTCCCCCATGAGATAGGGCAAGAAGATCGCCTCACCCTCGCCGAGCGCGGCTCCCGCCGCCGCGCCGTCGTAGTCCCCTGTCTGCAAGATCTCCTCCAGCCACCAGCGGTTGCAACTCGCGGCAGAGAGAATGCACCCCATGAGGTGCCACTTGCCGTTTGCATGGCAAAAGGAGTGCAAGGCGTTGTCCACACTCGGGAGAAATCTTTCCCCTGCGATGAATACGGTTCCGCTCGTGCCGAGAGAAAGGTTGCAGTCTCCCCCCTTTACCGTCCCCGTGCCGACGGCAGCGGCGGCATTGTCTCCCGCACCCGCGACGAGAACGGCATTCGGTAAACAGCCAACCTTGCCTGTCGGCGCATAGCTTTCATAGAGAGTCGGCAGCCATTTCTCCGAGACGGAACAGATCCCGCACATCTCGCGGCTCCACTCTCTGCGGCGAACATCGAGAAGCAAGGTGCCGCTCGCATCGGAATAATCGGTGGAAAATACGCCCGTAAGTTTGTAAGCGAGATAATCTTTGGGAAGCAGTATCTTGGCGATCCGCGCAAAATTCTCCGGCTCGTGTTCCTTCACCCACAAAATTTTGGGGGCGGTGAAGCCCGCGAAGGCAATATTCGCGGTGCAGGCATCCAACTTTTCTCTGCCGACCGTCTCGTTGAGATAGGCAGTCTCCCGCTCCGTTCTGCCATCGTTCCAAAGAATCGCGGGGCGGATGACTTCCCACTTTTTATCGAGGAGGACAAGCCCGTGCATCTGCCCGCCGATCCCCACACCTCTCACTTGTTTTTCGACCCCATGTGCAAGTTTTGCGAGAATTTCGCGGGCGGCGCGTACCCATTCCGCGGGGTCCTGTTCGCTCCACCCGCTCGCGGGATAGCGCACGGGATATGCGGCGGAAGCCTCTTTCAGAATGATCCCATCGGCGGAGACGAGCAATCCCTTAAGACCGCTCGTGCCCAAATCGAGACCGATATAGAACATGGCATTCCTCCTTTTTGTCTTCGGCGGTTACCGTCATTCTATCACACATCGCCGTAAAAATCAAGCCCCGCGGGTGTGATAAGAGGTCACGCCGCGCGGCAGGAAAACAGCTATTTGTTTCGGCTGTACCCTAATGAAAAGGATTTGCGGCGAAGAGCATCAGCGTTCGCTGTTCTTATAGGAGATTGTGATATGCCCTATCCCGAAGAGGGCCGCGCAAAGCATAAGCGGAACAGACAGCACCGCAATGCCGCTGAACAAAAAAATCAAGGTGGGCGTTACGGAAAGCCAAAGCATTCTTGCCCTGCCGCACCCCTTGCGATAGATAACCCACCCCAAGAGATAAAGGGCGAGCAGCGCTCTGTTGACAGAGAGATAAACCACGAGGGCGTGGCCGAACCAAAAATCAAAGTAGGTGTACGGGATATTGAAAATCATAAATGCCATACAGCCATAGCGCCCGATTTGCTCCAAAACGAGCATTGCCCGATTGTGATACCGGTTTTAAAACGCGCCCCTATCGACTTGATTTTCTTTCGCTATGGCCTTTTCGGACGAATGACAAATATTGTCTATGCTTACATTGTTCTTATCTTACGTTTTGCGGTTTTCAAAATCTATGTTGTTATATCCATCAAAAAATGTCTGCTTTTGTTTCTTGGATGATTTGCCGTACATACTCCGAATTTTGATATCGGACATAGAGCAAATAGCTTTCGAGCGGCAGGGCGAATTTGGATCGGACGCCCGTGCCGTACGGCATAAGCACACAGTCTATCTTTTCGTTTTCCAAGCGATCCTTGAGGCAATCGCCGAAGTTTCTGTCGACTCTTGCGACGAGGCAAAAGTCCTCATCCGTTACGGCTCTGAGTTTTTTTCTCCCGCATTTGGGGCACCTTTCGCCGTCGCAGGCAATGTTGCAGCTCTCGAAAAAATTCATCGCGCACCTCCGTCAAATCGAAGATCCCAGCTCCACCGTTTCCGTCCTAAAGTTGCAGTAATATTCGGCCGCAATGCACCTGAATTTCAGCACGCAGTAGTCGGGATCGGTCACGCCCTTTTTGTAATACATTCTGTCGCCCGCGCGCCAGATCTTGTCCTTCGTCGCTTGGTCGGTGCAGACCTGCATCTCCCCTATCACGGAGACGCCCTGATACTTGAATCTCCCGCGCTTGTAGAAATAGACGCAGGCCTTATTGTTCGCCGAATATTGCCTTATTTTATTGGACGACGTGTTCGTCGTAAAATAGATCTCGTTGCCGTCTATCTTGCGGGGGGCAAGCATGGCGCGTATGGCGGGATAGCCCTCCTCGTTGACGGAGGCAATAAAAGCCGTCTTCTGCTCCGATATGAATTGAAAGATCTGCGTTCTGTCCATGGCGTTACCTCTTCTCTATGTTCTGCCATGATTATACCATAGCGCCGAACGAAAATCAAGCGGGCGCCCCGCAAAATTTCCTTGCACAACGGCCCGCCGCGCCGCTTGCGTTTTCCCCGTTTCCATGGTATAATGAAAGCGAAAAGCGAGAAATTACAGGAGAAGTGCATCATGAAAAAATTTGTGAGTGTAAGCCTTGCAACGATAGCATTGGTATTGTGTTTTGCATTCGCCGCCTGCGAAAATAAATATGTAAGCCGGTATAGTGCCACGCTGATGGTAAAGACAAACACCTCAAATAAAGCGTCGGTTTCATTTGATAGTTTTAGCGGAACCTATGTAATAAAATTGAAAAACAAGAGCGCAGACGAGGTCTCCATCACTTATGAAGCGACATTGGGGGAAGGAAATATAAAAGTTTCCTATGATTATAATGATGAAAAGCTGAGCTTGTTTGAAATTAAAACGGGCGGTTCTATCGACAGCAAAACCGAAACCTTTACAGGCAACAAAACAATTTATATCATCCTTGAATCGGACGGGAAATGCAGCGACGGCAGTTTTTCGTTTGTTTTGGAAAAATCGGAGAAATAAATTTCGATATAGCGGAGGGATTATGCCGTCAAGCAAGGAATATTTGAATTTCATTACAGAGCAGCTTTCGGGCTTAAAGGACGTAACCTACAAGCCTATGATGGGTGAATTTCTGATTTACTATCGCGGCAGACTTGTCGGCGGGATCTACGACGATCGATTGCTCGTAAAACCCGTGAGAGCCGCTCTATCCTATTTGCCCCAAGCGGAGTATTCCTTGCCGTATGAGGGCGCAAAAGAAATGCTGCTTGTAGACAATGTGGACGATAAGGTTTTTTTGACAGGATTATTTGAGGCAATGTATGACGACCTGCCGATGCCGAAAGTGAAAAAGCGGTAAATTCAACTCAGCGGACTATAAAAAGGCGGGGGGCTGTTTGCCCTCGTCAAGACAAGACAAGCTCGCGCCTGAATGCCAAATGGACTTTTTGACCGCTTGATTTTTCTGTGCGCTTGTGATATGAAGGGAACGATAATCGGAAATAGGAGAAATCATTGTGAAAACCGAATTGTATAAAAAGCAAGTAAAAGAGAATGTTGTTACCGCTATGCTCGATTATATGTCCGAAGATGAAGATTGCGGCTATTCAAAAAAAGACGTTCAAAAGTGCGAACTTTTGCTTTTAGAATATCTTGACAAATTGGGCAGTCTTACAAATCCGACCGAGAAACTAATTATGGAACATGTTAAAAAAGTAGTTCTCGCATTAAACAGGCTGAATGATAAAACGGATTATAGTTTGATTGAAACAGATGCCCGAGAAGAAATTTGGCAAATAATTCAAGACAGTGCTGTTGAATGCGGCGTAAGCCCTATGATTGAAGATGTTACAGAAGAATGGCGTGAATGGTAAATTTCAATTTCACGGAGCATAAAGGCGAGGACTGTTTGTCCTCGCTTTTTGCATAGAAAAAGACCAACCTAACTCGATTCGAATCAGGTTGGCCGTGGTGCACCTTCAGGGACTCGAAGCCGCTGTCGATTTTCCGACAACCACAAGATATTGTGTTTTTCGGCGAAAAATAGGTGGAAATCGACCACAAAATGTAGTTTGATAAAAAACTCGTGCCCCTATGATGCCCCAAACCCAATCAAAGATCTTCCGTTTTTCAT
>CANRFW010000045.1 GCA_947630035.1 uncultured Clostridia bacterium
AATAAGCCTGCGGTGGCGTTGCAAATTGGGTCGCGCAGCGCAAAAGCGTGGTTTTGCTCGCGCAAGTAATTTATAGCAAAGGGCGCGGGTACCCGTCCCTCATTCCGAACGGAGCCGCAGGCGGAGTGAGTGAATCTTTCAAGATACGCTCCGCCGCTGCGCGGCGTCGGTATGAGGGGGCGTGAGATTCCTCCGCCGCAAAGGACGCGGCGTCGGAATGACGTGGCGGGCCGCAAAGGACGCGGCGTCGGAATGACGCGGCGGGGCGCACGCGCGGCGTCGGTATGAGGAGGGAATGCCGCCCTCTTGCCCGTCCAAAATCCGTACCCCATTCCATAAAAAGGTAAACCATGAAACATCAATTTCTCAAAGTAGCGGCGGTAAGCCCCGAACTGAAAGTCGCCGATCCCGCGTACAATGCGCAGAAGATCGTCGAGGCCATCGAGCGGCAGGCGGAAAAGGGCACCGAGCTTGTCGTCTTCCCCGAGCTGTCCCTTTCGGGCTACACCTGCGGGGACCTCTTCCTGCAGCGCGCCCTCCTCGAGGGCTGTCTCGATGCGCTCGAACGGGTGGCGAGATCCACGGAGGGGAAGAAGATGCTCGTCTTCGTCGGGCTGCCCGTCGCGGACCGCGAAAAGCTCTACAACTGCGCCGCGGCGATAAGCGGCGGCAGGGTGCGTGCCCTCATCGCCAAGAGCTATCTCCCCGATCACAACGAGTTTTACGAGGGGCGGCACTTTTCGAACGGCAAGGATGCGGACAGTTGCATCCGTCTCCGCAGCGGCAGTGCGTCGCTCTCCTCCCGCGTCCTCATCTATGACGAAAAACACTCCGAGATCCTCATCGCCTGCGAGATCTGCGAGGACTTCTGGGTGCCCGTCTCCCCGAGCGTCATGCACTGCAAATGCGGGGCATCGGTTGTCGTCAACCTCTCGGCGAGCAACGAACTCATCGGCAAGCGCGAATACCGCCACACCCTCCTCGCCGCGCAGACGGGGAAGAACATTTGCGGCTACGTCTACTGCGGCGCGGGCATGGGGGAGAGCGCTTCGGACACGGTGTTCGCGGGCAATAACATGATCTACGAAAACGGCGCCTGCCTTGCGGAGAGCGAACCCTTCGGGCCGGGTGTGTGCGAGGCGGAGATCGACGTCGGCTTCCTTTTGAACGAACGCCGCCGCAAGACCTCCTACCGCAACTTCCGCACGGAAGAAGAGGAGTACATCTGGTGCCCCGCAAACTTCGTAACGGATGACGATCTCACCCTCCGCACCTTCGACCCGCTCCCCTTCGTTCCCCACGGTGAGGGAGAGAGGAAGGGGCGCGCAGACCTCATTCTGAATATTCAGGCGCATGCGCTTGCACGCAGGATCGGGCACACGGGGTCGGAAACGGCGGTCATCGGCGTCTCGGGCGGGCTGGATTCCACCCTCGCTCTCCTCGTCGCCGTGCGCGCGTTCGACCTCCTCAAAAAGCCCCGCGAAAACATTCTCGCCGTCTCCATGCCGGGGTTCGGCACCACCCTCAAAACGAAGAACAACGCCACCGCCCTCATGCAGGCGCTCGGCGTGACGCAGCGGCAGATCCCCATCTCGCAGACCGTAACGAGGCATTTCAAGGATATCGGGCACGACCCCGAGGAGACGAATGCGACTTACGAGAATGCGCAGGCGAGGTACCGCACGATGATCCTCATGGACCTCGCCAACGAGACGGGGGGGCTTGTCGTCGGCACGGGGGACCTCTCGGAGCTTGCCCTCGGCTGGTGTACCTACAACGGCGATCACATGAGTATGTACGCCGTCAACTGCTCCGTCCCCAAAACGCTCGTGAAATACCTCGTGGGGGCGGAAGCGGAGCGGCTCGGCGGCAGGGCGGAGATCGTCTTAAAGAGCGTTCTCGGCACCGAGATCTCTCCCGAGCTTCTCCCGCCCGACGAGGGAGGGGAGATCGCACAGAAGACGGAGGACCTCGTCGGCCCCTACGAACTCACCGATTTCTACCTCTACCGTTTCCTCCGCCGCGGCGACGGCCCCGCCAAGACCCTGTATCTTGCCGAGCGCGCCTTCGAAGGAAAGTACGACAGGGCGACGCTTAAAAAGTGGCTCGTGAACTTTTACAGGCGGTTCTTCTCCCAGCAGTTCAAGCGCAACTGCGTGCCGGACGGCGTGAAAGTGGGGTCCGTTTCCCTCTCGCCCCGCGCCGATCTGCGGATGCCCTCCGATGCTTCGGCGGCGCTCTGGGTCAAAGAGGCGGAAGAACTTTAAGAAACACCTATAAAAATTTTCCGACCCCATGTATCGATTTTGCATACATGGGGCGTAATAAAAGGAGGAGAAAATGGCATTCAAAGAAGGGTTCGCGTGGGGCACGGCGACCGCGTCCTATCAGATCGAAGGCGGCGCGTATGAGGCGGACAAGGGCTTAAACTTATGGGACGTCGGTTCCGCCACCGCGGGGCGTATCTTTAACGGCCACTCGGGGGCCGTCGGCTGCGATCACTATCACAGGTTCAAAGAGGACGTCGCCATCATGAAAAAACTCGGGCTGAAAGCGTACCGCTTCTCGGTGAACTGGGCGCGGCTCATCCCCGCGGGCACGGGCAAAGTCTCGGAGGACGGCAAGCGGTTCTACACCGAACTTCTGAAGGAGCTGAAGCGGGCGCATATCGAGCCGTGGCTCACCCTCTTCCATTGGGACTACCCCTACGAGCTGTACTTAAAGGGCGGCTGGCTCAACCCCGCAAGTTCCGATTGGTTCGCCTCCTATGCGGAGGTGTGCGGCAAGCTCTTCGGCAAGTATTGCACCCGGTTCATCCTCGTCAACGAGCCGCAGGTGTTCCTCGGCGAGGGGCACTCCACGGGCAGGCATGCGCCCTTTTTGAAACTTTCGGACGGCGAAGTGATGAGGTGCGCCCACAACGTCCTCCTCGCTTGCGGCAAGGCGGAAAAAGTTTTGCGGAAACTCGTCCCCGGCGTCAAAATAGGCACCGCGCAGGCGTTCTGGCCCCTCCTTCCCCTCGCGGAAGAGGACTACGAATTCGCGAAGAACGAGACCTTCAACTGCCACAGGGACTTCGGCTCCGTCAACTACTATACCGATCCTCTCCTCTTCGGGCGGTACCCCGAGGCGTTTGAGGCATGGCAGAAGGAGTGCGGCTTTACCTACCCCGCGAGCGACATGGAGATAATCGGGAGCAAGCTCGATTTCTACGGCGTCAACACCTACACGGGGGACTATATCGTGCAGACGGGGTCGGGTTTTGCCCGCGCCACCCCGCAGCCGGATATTCCTCTCACCGACATGCGCTGGACGGTCCACCCCGATGCCCTCTACTACGGCGCGAGGTATGTGTGGGACCGCTACGGGCTTCCCGTCGTCTACACCGAGAACGGCGTCGCCCTCACCGAGTGGAAGGACCTCGACGGTAAAATTTGCGATTCCTCCCGCATCGACTTCATCAAGCGGTATCTCCGCGCTCTCCACAGGGCGGCGGAGGACGGCGTGGACGTCGCGGGGTACTTCTATTGGTCTCTCATGGACAACTTCGAATGGGCGGAGGGGTTCTCCAAGAAGTTCGGGCTTGTGCATGTGGACTATGCGACGGGGGAGCGCACCCTCAAGGAGAGCGCGAAGTTCTACAGGAAAGTCGCCGAAACGAACGGCGAAGCGGCGTTAAAATAGGGCGGAAGCGCCTTAAAAAACCGAAAAAGCAGCGGGCGCTCCCCGCTGTTTTTCTTCTCGCCTTGTTTTGTTCGGCGGACGGACCAACCGGGAAGGGTACGGCAGGGGCCGCCCGCATAGAAGAATTTTCGCAAAAGGTGATACAACATCCTGTTATCTTCTTGACAATTCCGCCGAAATCTTGTATAATCAAGAGGACAATGGCGTAATACCGTCCTCTCGCGGGGACGGCGTGCGATATTCAAGTCAAAAAAATTTTCAAGAGGAGGCAGTACTATGAACTATGGTTACGGCCTGCTCCTCGCGATGGATACCGGCGTATGGGTCGGGCTCATCGTTGTCGCTCTCGTCGTCGGTGCGGCTGCCGCCGTTCTCGCGACGTGGCTGATTCTCAAACAAGTTTCCAAAAAGAAGTCCGAAAAGAGACTTGACGAAACGTCCAAGCGCGTCGAAGAAATGCTGAAAAGCGCGGAGACGGAGTGCAAGCAACTCAAGAGGGAAGCGATCGCGGAATCGAAGGAGCAGGATCTCAAACGCAGGAGCGAATTCGAGCAGGAGATGAAGGAGAAGCGCGCCGAACAGCAGCGCGCCGAGGCCCGTTTGGGCAGACAGGAGGACATGCTCGAGAAGCGTGAGACGGAGATCTCCCGCAAGGAGCAGTCTCTCGAAGCGCAGAAGAACAATTGGCAGAAGAAGAACGAGGAGGCGCAGAAGCTGCAGGAACAGCTCTCCCACCAGCACGAGCTGATGACGGCGGAACTCGAGAAGATCGCCCAGCTCACGAGGGAGGAGGCGAAGCAGCAACTCACCGACGAGATCCTCGAAGAGACCCGCCGCGAATGTGCGGTGCAGGTCCGCAATCTCGAACAGCAGGCGAAGGACGAGGCGGATATGAACGCCAAGAATATCATCACCCTCGCCATCCAGCGCTGTGCATCCGACCACGCCTCGGAGACCACCGTCTCCGTCGTGCCGCTCCCCAACGACGACATGAAGGCGCGCATCATCGGGCGCGAGGGGCGCAATATCCGCGCCATCGAAAACGCGACGGGCATCGAGCTCGTCATCGACGATACGCCCGAAGTCGTCATCCTCTCGGGCTTCGACCCCGTGAGACGGGAAATCGCCCGCCTCACCCTCGAGAAGCTCATCTCAGACGGCCGCATCCACCCCGCCCGCATCGAGGAGACGGTGGAGAAGGTCACCAAGGAACTCGAACAGCAAATCAAGGCCGCGGGCGAAAACGCCATGTTCGAGGTCGGCATCTTCGGGCTTCACCCCGAACTCATCAAACTCATCGGGCGGCTCAAATTCCGCACGAGCTACGGGCAGAACGTGTACCGCCACTCCATCGAGGTGGCACAGCTCGCAGGGCTCATGGCGCAGGAGTTGGGGCTGGACGTCAACTTCGCCAAGCGCGCGGGGCTTCTGCACGATATCGGCAAGGCGGTCGACCACGAGCAGGAGGGCACCCATATCCAGCTCGGCGCGGATATCGCGAAGAAGTATAAGGAAAACGCGATGATCGTCAACGCGATCATGGCACACCACGGCGACGTAGAACCCAAGACGTTCGAAGCGGTCCTCATTCAGGCGGCGGACGGCATCTCGGGCGCCCGCCCCGGCGCGAGACGGGAGACGGGTGCGGGGTACGTGAAGCGGCTCGAAAAGCTGGAGGAGATCGCCTCGGGCTTCCGCGGAGTGGAAAAGAGCTACGCGATACAGGCGGGCAGAGAGGTGCGCGTGATCGTCAAGCCCGATCAGGTGGACGACGCGCAGGCGCTCTTCCTCGCCAAGGACATTGCGAAGAAGATCGAGAGCGAGCTTGAATACCCGGGACAGATCAAGGTGAACGTCATCCGCGAATTCAGAAGCGTGGAATACGCGAAATAATACGAAAGAGCAACCGAATGCGAAATTGCGGTTGAACGCAAAAGAACGATTGGAATCTTGCCCTCCCCCTGCGGCAGCACGGGGAGGGCTTTTGTTTACGCCGCGCCGCCCGCTTCCCCGCTCTCGGTTACTTCTCGGCGCTACGACCGTGTCGCCTCTCATACGCTTTTAACCGTGCCGCCGCACTTTCTCATAGCCGCGTCGCTCCGTTCCGCACGCACTTTTAACCGTGCCGCCGCGCTTTCTCATAACCGCGTCGCCCCTTACATGCTTTCAACTGTGTCGCCGCGCTTTTCTATAATCACGTCATCCCGAACCGCTGCGCCGCCCGCCTCTGCGGGCGGCGCAGCGCGTGAGGGAACTCGAGGGACGAGGTTCCTCCTCGCTTCGCTCGTCGGAATGACGTGCAGCGTTGAACTTCGCGTGTGGGCGAAATGCGCGCGTTGTCGGAATGACGTGCAGGGGCGGGCGCGTGGGGAAGCAGAACGGCGCGGGGTAACGGAACGATGCGAAAGAGGGGGAAGGCAGAGAACCCCCTCAGTCACTGCGTGACAGCTCCCCCAAAGGGGGGCGCCGAGGGGAAGGGCGCGCTAGCGCAGGGTGGCGGAAGGGGGCGCCGAGAAAAGGGAGAGGCGGGCGCGTGGTAGCGGGGCGACCGCGCAGGGGAGCAAAGGCGGACGCAAGAGAAAAGGGCGCGGGGCGGGCACGACCCGTTTTGCATATGGGAAATTTTTGCAATAAACTGTAATATTTTTCCGTAAACTCTTTACAGATGTCATTTTTTATAATATAATTGAAACAGAATAACCGTTTCCTGTAAGGGGGGAAGCATGACAAAGGGAAAAAAGATCGCTCTCGGGGTGACGGCGGGCGTATTGGCATTCCTTCTGCTCGTCGCGGCGGGCTTGACCGTTTGGATATTGAGCAATTGGTCGGGCTTCTACACGGAGGCACAGCACCTTGCACGCATCCGCAAGCGCGCCGAAAAACGGTATTTGGGAGAGGGGAGCGAATACACGAGCCTCGAAGTCTACCCCGTCTATAACGAGGAAGATGCATTCGAATATGCGCTGATCGAGTTTGAACCGTACGGGTTTCTTTATGTTGTTATCGGAGGTTGGAACACGCCGTGGACGTATATGTACACGGAGCATAGCGGTGGTCCGAGCAATCTTTGGTATCCCTATGTTTTTGAGGAAGGGGCAGTGAGTGTCGTACCGAACGATCACGGTTATAATGAAACATGGAAAGGGCGCCGAGTTTTTCAAGATGAGAACGGGGAGTATATCTCGTACCGCGTCAGCCACTTCAAAGCGGCGAACATACAAGGGGAACGGCGGTATATTCTTCCCCGAGGGATCCCCGCCGTCAAGAGAGGGGAGAACTATATCGATTTGATTTCGGGGAAGGAGATCCCCGTCTCCACCGATTTTACAGACCCATCGATTGAGACGACGTTTGAAGGAGATATTCGTTTTCCTGTTGGAAGAGGGCTTGTGGGAGTTCCTCGATATTGACAAAAGACAAAAAATATTTTCAAGGGGGTAATGATATGTATCAACAAAAGTTAAGAAAGTGGACGATTTGTGCGCGGCAGGCGCAATATTTTCGTCCATATGATTTCATAGATTAAACTTATATAAGGGGGAAATATGAGGAAGCGGTTGGCATGGATGGCATTACTTTTGGGATTTGTTGCGGCTGTTGCGGTAGGGTGCGGGACGCCGAAGGGGAAACTCTACACCTTGCAGGAGGCATACGATAGCGGCTGGCTTACGAAGGATGACCTCATGAGCATCGCCTACTATCACAACGGCGGTCGGGAACACAACGAGGACATTATGACGGAAGATTACGCACCGCAGCCGAAGACGCCCGAGGCAATCGATAAGGCGACGGAGCAGGGGATCAAAAACGCCGCGGCGTGGGAGCTACGCAATGATGAGATCGAACCGATACCCGAAGCGGCTGCGGAGGGATTCACGATTCTGGAATATTACGGTTCTTATTCGGGGTGTTATGTAATTTTAATGCGTAATCATTATGAATTGTTTCCAACAGACGTCCCGCGTGAATGGAAAACGATTGCCGAAGTCCAATTTCTTATGGTGGGTTACAGCAGGCTCTGCGTTTGGAAAGCAAAGGATTGAGTTTATTAGAGTTGTGCATTTATGCGAGAAAGACGAAATGACGGGAAAGTTTGACGTGCCGCCCGACCGCATTTTGCGGTCGGGCGGCATTTCAGTTTCAATTTATGGAATTTACTATAAAAAATTGTAAGTTTTTTCCATAAAGATATTGCAATTTTTTCGTTTGTATGGCATAATATAATAAACTCAAATAAGGGGGGAAACATGAGGAAGTGGTTGACGGCATTTATGGCATTACTTTTGGGATTTGTTGCGGTTTTTGCGGCGGGGTGCGGGACGCCGAAAGAGCCGCCGGAAGAGGTTCCGAAGGGAAAACTCTACACCTTGCAGACTGCTTATGACAGCGGCTGGCTTACGAAGGATGACCTTATGAGTATCGCCTACTATCACAACGGCGGTCGAGACTACAATGAGGACATTATGCCCGAGGATTACGCACCAAAACCAAAAGATCCCAAAGCATTGTCGGCAGACTCTCCAATAGGCAAGTCGATAAGAAATATTGTTTGGAACGATTATATGAGCGAAGACGATAGGGAGTGGTTTCGTTTTAAGGACGTTGGGTTTGCCTATTACGGGAGTTACAATGGTTGCGTAGCGGTCCTGACAGGGGTAGACGGAAAAGGCTCGCCTGATGCGGTGTTTACCGAAGAAGTCGCAGGAGTGGTCATATTCTATTCGTCTTTGCCATACGCCGGTGGCATTCAAGTTTGGAAAGCAAATGAGGAGGAATAAATGCGGCGTGGACTTCCATTATTACAGCTATAATTCTTGGGGAATGATCAAAATTTGGAAGGAAAATTGATTGACAAAAAATTTTCGTTACGCCGCCCGACCGCATTTTGCGGTCGGGCGGCGTTCCTCTTTGTTGTGAAGAGGGGCGCCGAAAGAAGGCGTGCGTTTTCATCTCCTCCCTCGTTTGAGGAGGGAGGGTAGGGTGAGGGGTGGCAGAACACCTTTTCCTCATACCGACGCCGCGTAGCGGCGGAGTGTATCTTGAAAGATTCACTCACTCCGCCTACGGCTCCGTTCGGAATGAGGGGGTGGGGTTCCGCCTACGGCTCCGTTCGGAATGAGGGAATGCTTGTCCTCCCCATCCCCCCTTGCCTTCTCCTTGAGGAGAAGGTGTCCCCGCAGGGGACGAATGAGGTGTTATAAACTGTTCCTTCCTTATTCAAAAGGAAACGAAGGGCAAAATAAGGAATTGCCAATTCCATACACCTCATCACCGCCGCAGGCGGCGGAGCTTCAGCGCAAGGCACGTCCTCAAGGAGAAGCCGAGAAAGGGCGCGGGGCGGCGTGGGATGGCGCAGAAAAGCGGGGCGTCAAGAAAGGGCGCGGTCCGTTTTTTTCATATGCGGGAAGTTGCCGAAAATCCTTGAAAAAAGAAAGGGAGTCGTGTATAATGGTAGTATGGGTGAAAGCGTGCTGCGCGAAAAGCTGAAGCTGTTGCCCGATTCCCCCGGCGTGTATATCATGCTCGACGGTGAGGGAACGGTCATCTATGTCGGCAAGGCGCGCGTTCTCAAAAACCGTGTGCGGCAATATTTCCACTCCACCGAGAAGCCCGTGAAAGTGCAGGCCATGGTGGAGCAGATCGCCGATTTCTCCTACGTCGTCACCCCGACGGAGGTGGACGCGCTCGCCCTCGAAAACAACCTCATCAAAAAGTACAAGCCCAAATACAACATTCTCTTAAAGGACGACAAGACCTATCCCTACATTAAGGTCCACACCCGTGAGGAGTACCCCCGCGTCTCCATTACCCGCAAGGTGAAGAAGGACGGCCGCTATTTCGGTCCCTTCATGGGGGGCGTGAACTGCAAGGATCTCATCGATATCTGCGCCAAAGTTTACAATCTCCGCACCTGTTCGGTCGCCATCGGTGAGCGGGCCAAGAAGCCCTGTCTCGACTATCACCTGCACCGCTGTCTTGCGCCCTGCGCGCATGCCTGCACCAAGGAGGAGTACGCGGAGCGGGTGGAAAAGGCGATCTCCTTCCTCTCGGGGAACTACGAGGAGGCGGAGGAGATCTTAAAGGAAAAGATGGAGCGCTTTGCCGAGGAGGAGCAATTCGAGCTTGCCCTCGACTACCGCGACAAGATCGCCTCCCTCAAAAAGCTCGGCTTAAAGCGCATCACCTCCATGCCGCGGGACGTGGATGCGGATATCTGGGCGCTCTCCTCCAACGGGCTGTATGCCTGTGTCAGCGTTCTCGTGACGAGGCGGGGCATCATGCAGGGGAGCCGCTGTTTCCCCCTCGAGGAGGGAGCGGGGGAGCGGGAGGAGGCGTTCACGAGCTTTCTCACCCAATATTACGCCAACCGCGAGCTTCCCCACGAACTCGTTTTGGAGGAGGAGATGGACGACGAGCTGTTCCGTCTCTATGCCTTCCGCAAGACGGGGAAGAACCTCGGGATCGTCCGCCCCAAGGCGGGCATCAAAAGAGAGCTTCTCGACATGGCGGAGCGCAACGCCAAGGAGTATCTCGAAAAATCCATCTCGTCCATCGAACACAAGAACGACATGACGGTGAATGCCTGCGAGCGTCTCAAAGTCCTCCTCGGGCTGAGGCGGTACCCCAAACGCATGGAGTGTTACGATATTTCGAACATTTCGGGCGTGGACAAAGTGGGGAGCATGGTGGTGTTTACGGACGGCGAGGCGGATAAATACGAATACCGCCGCTTCCGCATCAAGACGGTGGAGGGGGCGAACGACTTCGCCTCCCTGCAGGAGGTCCTCCGCCGCAGGCTGCAAAAGCTCGGCACCGAAGAGGAGGAGAGGTTTGCGCGGCCCGACCTCGTCGTCATCGACGGCGGCAAGGGGCAGCTCTCCGCCGTGAAGGAAGTGTTCGATGAACTCGGCGCAGAGGGGATCGACCTCGTTGCCCTCGCCAAGCAGGAGGAGGAAGTTTACACCCTCTCCTCGGAGGAGCCTGTGCGGATCGACCGCCGGGACTACGCCCTCCGCACCCTCCAGCGCATCCGCGACGAGGCGCACCGCTTCGCCGTGACCTATTTCCGCAACCTGCACTCCAAGCGCAATCTCGCCTCCGCGCTCGAGGAAATCGAGGGGGTGGGTCCCAAAAAACGGGCGGCCCTCCTCGAAAAATTCGGCACGATCGACAGGATCATGCGCGCCGAGGAAGGGGAACTTGCCGCAACGCCCGGCATCGGGCCCGCACTCGCGGCGTCCGTCAGAAAATTCTTCCGCGACCTATGAGATACCCGCTCTTTCTCTCCGATTTCGACGGTACCCTCGCCCGCTCGGACGGGACCGTCTCCGAACGCACCAAGCGTGCGATTGCCGCCTACCGCGCCGCGGGGGGCAAATTCGTCGTCTGTTCGGGGCGGATGGTGACTTCCGTCCTTCCCCGCGTCAGGGAACTCGGGATAGAGGATGGCCCCGTCGTCGCCTATCAGGGGGCGACGGTCGCCGATATCGCGACGGGGAAACTCATAAAGGACGACGGTTTTTCCTTTGAGGACGGGCTTCTCGTTCTCCGAGCCCTCGAGAGGCGGGAAAAGCACATTCATCTCTACACGGCGGACAGGCTGTATTCCAACATGGACGACGGCTTTTTGCACACCTATGAGAAGATCTGCGGCGTGAAAGCGGAGATAATCCCCGAACTTTCCCGCTTTGCCGCGGGGGAAGGGGTGCGGCCCGTAAAGCTCCTCGCGATGGTCCCGCCCGAGGAGAACGCGCCCCTGCGCGCCGCCCTCGGGGAGGAACTCGGGGAGAGATTTTATGTGACGAGTTCCTCCGCATTCCTCGTGGAGATCATGCCCGCGGGGCAGAACAAGGCCTCCGCCGTAGACTTCCTTTCGGAGTACTATTCCGTGCCGCGGGAGAGGATCGCCGCCATCGGGGACCAACTCAACGATCTCCCGATGATCGAGCGGGCGGGCGGCGGGTTCGCCGTTGCAAGCGGGGCCGAAGAACTCAAAAAGAGGGCGTGCGTCGTCCCGTCCAACGATGAAGACGGCGTGGCGTTTGCACTTGAAATTTATGCAATGGGGGTAGAAAAATGAACGAAATCACCTTGCCGAACGAGAGCGTGATGCTCGATAAGTTCGCCTCCGATTTAAGCCTCGAACTCCTCTATGCGGGGCGGGGGATCGTCCGTCTCACGAGCATGAGCGTCGACCGCCCGGGCCTCCGCCTTGCGGGATTTTACAGCTATTTCGATTCCCGCCGCATCCTCGTCATCGGGCTTACCGAGCATGAGTACCTCCGCTCGTTCACCGAGGAAGTGCGCAGGAAGAAGATCAAAAAACTCTTCGAATGTGGGGAGATCCCCTGCGTCATCTTCTCCCGCGATCTGCCCGTCATGCCCGAATTTTTGGAGTACGCGAGAAAGTCGCTGACCCCCGTCTTCCGCTCGAGCAAGATGACGACGGCGGTCATGAACGATCTCTTCATCTACCTCTCCCGCCTGCTCGCCCCGGCGACCACCATCCACGGCGTCCTCATGGACGTCTTCGGCGCGGGCATCCTCCTCACGGGCAGCTCGGGCGTCGGGAAGAGTGAGACGGCGATGGAGCTTATCAAGCGCGGGCACCGTCTCGTCGCGGACGATTCCGTCCTCGTGCGGCGGGTGGAGAACGAGCTTGTCGGCACCGCCCCCGAGCGCATCCGCTACTTCATGGAACTGCGCGGCATCGGCATCATCAACGTCAAGAATATGTACGGTTCGGGATCCATCCTCGGCGAAAAAGAGGTGGAACTCGTGATGGAACTCGAGCCTTGGAGGCGGGATAAGGAGTACGACCGCATCGGCGGAGAGGGGAGTACGGAGGAGATCCTCGGCGTCAAGCTCCCCAAACTCACCATTCCCGTAAGCCCCGGGCGCAATCTTGCCATTCTCATCGAGGTCGCGGCGCGCAATCACCGCCTCAAGGGGATGGGGTACGACGCGGCGCAGGAACTCATCCAGCGCACCATCGGAAGATGAGCGAGCTTCTTGCCCCCGCGGGGGACGAAAATACGGCGAAACTCGCCCTCCTCGCAGGGGCGGACGCCGTCTATATCGGCATGACCCGCTTCTCCGCCCGCTCCTCCGCCGCGGGGACGGACGGGGAGGGACTAAAGCGCGTCACGCAGTTTGCCCACCTTCTCGGCGGGAAGGTGTACGTCGCCCTCAACACCCTCATAAAGGACGGGGAGACGGAGGACTTTTTCGCCTCCGCCCGCCTCGCGTGGGAGTGCGGCGCCGACGCCCTCCTCGTGCAGGATCTCTTCCTCGGGAGGATGCTGAAGAGGACCTATCCCGAGATAATATTGCATCTCTCCACGCAGGGGGGATGCTGCAACGAATACGGGGCGCGCGTCGCAAAGGAATACGGATTTTCCCGCGTCGTCCTCGCCCGCGAGACCCCCTTAAAAGAGATCGCCCGCATTACAAAGATCATCGAAGCGGAGTGCTTCGTGCAGGGGGCGCTCTGCACCTCTTTTTCGGGGCAGTGCTACTTTTCCTCCTTTGCGGGAAACAACAGCGGCAACCGCGGCAGGTGCAAGCAGCCCTGCCGAAAAAAATACAAAATCGATAGGATGGGGTGCGAAAAAGAGGGGTACGCCCTCTCCACCTGCGACCTCTGCGTGGGGGAGGACATCGCAAAATTCGAGGAGGCGGGGGTCGTTTCCTTCAAGATAGAAGGGAGGCTCCGCCGTCCCGAATACGTCGCCGCGGCGGTCAAATACTACCGCGCCCTCCTCGGGGGAGGGGACGGGAGCAAGGAGTATCCCGCCCTCGTCCGCACCTACAACCGCGGGGACTACACCCGCGGGCTTGCCTTCGGGCAAAACCGCTTTCTCTCCGCGCCGCGTATTTTTTCAAATGAGAACACCGGCATCTTGATGGCATAATAGTCCGCCGCGGGCTGCAGCCCC
>CANRFW010000046.1 GCA_947630035.1 uncultured Clostridia bacterium
TGTCGAGCGTAGTCGAGACATGACGCGGTTTTTCATGTCACCCCTCGACTGCGCTACTTCGCGCTGTGCGCTCGTGCCGCCCTTCGATAGCATTCATAGCTGCGGGCGGGGCGGGGTGACGTGGTAAAGAGTGGGGCGGGGTGACGTGATAAAAGGCGCGGCGAGGGACGGGCGGGCGGCACGAGCGCACACGTCATGTCGAGCGTAGTCGAGACATGACGTGGTAAAGAGCGCGGCGAGGGAGCGGAGCCGCAGTCCCTCATTCCGACGCCGCGCACGGCCTACCACGTCATTCCGACGCCGCGCACGGCCTACCACGTCATTCCGACGCCGCACACGGCCTACCACGTCATTCCGACGCCGCGCACGGCCTACCACGTCATTCCGACGCCGCACACTTTGCGGCGGAGGAATCTCACCGCTTTTCAAAACAGAGTTTCCTCACGCGTCTCAAACGCCCGCCCGCACATTGCGGGCGGGCGTTTGAGACGGTTCGGAATGACGTACAAAAGAACCGCGGCGGGGGGCCGTGATAAAAGGCGGGACGGGGCGACGCGGTAAAGAGTGGGGCGAGGGAGCGGGGTCGAAGTCCCTCATTCCGAACGGAGCCGCAGGCGGAGTGAGTGAATCTTTTTAAGATACGCTCCGCCGCTACGCGGCGTCGGTATGAGGAGAGAGGGTGACGGGCAAGGGGCAGAAAAAGGAACGCCCGACGGCGAACGCCGTCGGGCGTATGTTGTTCGTTGCCTTCCTGCCGAGAGGGTACCGTGGGCGGACCCCTCCCACGGAGGGGGCGACACGTCACCCCGAGCGCAGTCGAGGGGTGACGGTATTACCGCACGTCGTGTCTCGACTACGCTCGACATGACGTGCGTAGCGACGGAGTACCCCTCCCCCTGACGCAGGGGGAGGGCAAGTTGTTGAGAGGGGCGGACCCCTATCGCCCACGCGTTACGAGGGCGACAGGACGTGCGTCTGCCCACCCCCCTACCCCCCCTCCCACGGAGGGGGTGACGGTATTACCGCACGTCGTGTCTCGACTACGCTCGACATGACGTGCGTAGCGACGAAGTACCCCTCCCCCTTATGCAGGGGGAGGGCAAGTTGTTGAGAGAGGCGGACCTCCCTATCGCCCGCACGTTACGGAGGACGACAGGACGTGCGTCTGCCCACCCCCTTACCCCCCTCCCACGGAGGGGGCAGGCGAGTTGTTGAGGGGCATGAGCGCACTCACATGGGGTGGATTAGTTACTGCTTCGTTGCGGTCTTGTGAAACACGTCTTCGCCATAACCGTCATCAAAGTACATGTCGATGGTAGTATCGTTTTGAAGCGTGCAGGTAACGTCGTGGACCCCGTCGTTGAATACGGCTTTCCCTTCACCGTTGATGGTGTACGAATACTCATGCTCGTTGTAGGAAACTTTGCCTTTCCCATCGAAAACTACGATGGTGCTGTCAAACTTCCATGTCCCGGCGAAAGCGTCTAACTTTTCTTCTTCCGACTGTTTAGTGAATTCTCTGTCCTGACCAAACATTTCACTGGTTTCGTCGGAACATGTAAGTTTTCCGTCTTCGTAGGTACCCGTACAATCTTCATAGCTATATCTGAACGTAAGATTCTTGCCGTCGAACTGATAGTCGACTGTCTCCGAACGACCAGAAGCGGTGATGGTCAATTTGCCCTTTCCGTCAAAAGTAAATTGCCAATCACCGAATACCCACGTTCCTGCGAGGGCGTCTAAATCATCGTCCCCCCCCCTGCTCGGAACCGCCTTCACGGGTGAAGTCGCTGTTGGCATAGTACTCATACTCCATGTCGATCGCTTGTACCGTCATAGTAGCTCCGTCCGACTTCAGCGTGCAAGTCCAATCGTTGGAATCTGCCTCAAACGTCACTTCATCGTCACTCACCGTATACTTCGCCCACACATCGGTACTGTATCTGGTGTGTTTGACATGCACGTATCCATATCCTGTGAAAGTGAGGATCCACGGATCCGTTTCGGAAGTCCATATACCCTCGAACTTATCGGGCGTGCCGGGGGCGAGTTCGACAGGTTGGGGGCTACCGCCCTCCGTATCTTCAACGGTTCCGGTGAGCTTACCATTTTCCAACTTGAGCTTATAGTCAAATTGGTAATCCGTTTCAAAGGTTACTTCGCCGTTTTTGATCGTATAACTGAAATCACTTTTTGAGGAGCCGGTAAGCACAAAGCCCTTGCCGAAGCCGTCAAACCAGAACGTCCTCTCAGTACCGAATGCACTTCCTTTCCAACCGCCCGCAATAGCGTCCTTTTCGGTGACGGGTTTCTCCGCGGAGGAATAGGTATCGTGAATGGGCGTCGTAACCGGCTCTCCGTCTACTTTATCCTCTACCATCTTCCCTTCGGCTTTGAGTTTGTCGCCTTCGATCGTGAGCGTAAGGGTCGTGGTTGTAAGTCCATTGGTACTCCGAAGCGTAACAGCCGACCCATCGTAGCGAACGTCGTAAAAAGAGGATCCGATCTCCTTCCCGTTATAATCGAGCTTGGTGATCGCCTTGCCCTCTATGACGATTTCGATATACTCGCCGTTGCCGCCGTCCTTTACCCAATAGCCTTCATTGGCGCCGACAAAGTCGTTGAGCTTGGAATAGAGCGTATAGTCATCACGGGTGTAGATGACGGATTCATCGCTATTGCAGAAGACCTTATTCTCCTCTTTCAGCGTGTATGTGTCGCTCCCGATCTTGCTGACCTTGTCGGGGTCTTCCATCACGGTGGTCAAAGTGGTCCCATCGATCGTATAAGTGCCATAGTACGTTCCGTTGTTGGCACACTCTTCGACGATGATGCCGAACCCATTGAATACAACGGTATAAGACTTGGCATCGAGATTGGTGAACGTCTTACCGACGTAGTCGCCCGTCTCCTTCGTGAGTTCAGTATACGTATCATTTTGGGTGTCGATCTCATAGCCCTTGTCGCCCACAATGACTTTGTTCCCAACGATAATGTAATCTGCGGGTTGCTCTTCGCCGAGCGTAGCATTGCCGAAGCCGTCGAGATAGAGATCATCTTTACCCGATGAGGTATACGTCCCGCGCTCCTTGTTCGGGAAGACAAATGAATACGAGCCAACGATCTTGATGAGGTGCGTCACGGAAGGTTCATCTTCCTTGGTGAGGGTGACGATTTCACCGTCCACAAGGGTGCCCGAAACGGTGACATAATAATTGGTATCCGACGCCTTATCGCTGTACACGTAGACCGTTTCCGTATCCACAGTGTGTACATAAAGATTTGCGTCACCGCAGCTGAATTTTTGGCCGACCGTGGAATTCTTAATGTAAATTCCGCGATAGCTTGCCGATGCTTCTTTACCCGTAAAGACGAGGTTGCCCTTGGCATCCACTGCGACGTTGACAAGAAAATGCGCGGATTCACTCGTATACACGTCGAGTTTATATCCATCGCCCTCCGCAATGAGACGACCGTAATAGACAACCGAAGTGCTGATATGGGTCACAATGCCACTGTCGATAATTTCAAGATAGCTACTTGAGCCCGCATCGTTGTCGTAGTTACCCGCAAGGGCAAACGCTCCGGCTTTTGTGAGGGTATAGGTAGCCGTGACGTTGTCTTCTTCGGTACTGTCCCAATAGCTACGTGTCGCATTCATCGTATTTCCGTCGATTTTGAACGTCCAACTGTTGCTGTAACTGGATTCCTTGCCTGTAAGCGATCCGTCTTCCGCACTGAATGTAACGTTCGAAAGTTGCGAACTCCCAAGTATGTTGCACTTGATACCGCCGTTTTGGGTGAACTCTATGAGACATTGCTTTTCATCATTGTACCAAATGCCATTATAGTCCGCCTTCGTGAGGAACTTCGCGGTGAAGGTGGCGTCGGCGGTGATTTCAACGTCGGCGGCAGCTTTCACGTCGTCCTTGTACCAACCGAGGAAGAACGCGTCCGCCACGCTTTCGGGCACGGGAATATCGGCGGTGGAGAGTTTGCCGCTCGACTTGGTGACCCAAACGGTCTTGTTATCCTGCCCGTCCTGCGTGAACGTGACGAGGTAGTCCTCCTGCGTGAACTTGGCGGTGTAGGTCGCGGAAGCGTTGACAACGGCGTCCTCATCGAACTCGTTGCCGTTCGCATCGAACCAACCGTCAAAAGTGTAGTGGTCCTTCGAGGGGTCGCTCGGCAGATCGTTTGCGGCAGGCTTCTTGCCCGCCTCCACGGTTACGGTCTTCACCGTATCATTCCCGACAACAAACGTAACCGTATATTGATCGACGGGGGTGCCGCCGACGTCCGAAAATTTCGCATTTGCGGTTATGTCTGCTTCGGGTACAAACCCTACCGAGAGCTTCTCTTCGCCAACATACCACCCGTCGAACTGTTTGTCCGCGGGAGCGGTGGGGTCTTCGGGGAAATCGGCAGCGGCAAGCGGCTTGCCTTTTTCCACGGAAGAGGTCTTCACCGTTTGCTCGCCGTTCACGAATGTGACGGTCCACGTCTCGGGATCGGTGTTGCCGCCGCATGCGACAAGCCCGAATGCAAGCGCGAACATCATGATACACGCAAGCAAACCGAAAAGTTTCTTCTTCATACGTCTTCTCCTTTTTTTTATTTATACTCGCTGTCTGCGAATATATCGAAGTTGCAGGGGCAACACGGTTGGGATTTGCATTGCCCGAAGGTGTGCCCCCGTGGGGGCGGGCGCTTGGAAGCGCCGAGGTGGGGCGCTTGGGGGCGCCGTTGTTGAGGAACCCCCTCAGTCACGCCAAAAGGCGGCGTGACAGCTCCCCCAAAGGGGGGGAGCCAAGGTGAGTTGGCTCGGGGGAGGGCATGATAGCGGGGCGCCAAGGGATTGGCTCGGGGATATGGGTGGGGCGCATTTACAGCGCACCCTCACCCCTACCCCTCCCCCTCGGAGGGGGAGGGCATGATAGCGGGGCCAAGGGATTGGCTCGGGGATATGGGTGGGGCGCATTTACAGCACACCCTCACCCCTACCCCTACCCCTCGATGGGGGAGGGCATAGTATCGGGGGGCCAAGAGGTTGGCTCGGGAGGATATGGGTGAGGCGCATTTACAGCACACCCTCACCCCTACCCCTCCCCCTCGGAGGGGGAGGGCATGATAGTAAGGGACATTTTGCAGCACACCCTCACCCCTACCCCTCCCCCTCTACCCCTCCCCCTCGAAGGGGGAGGGCATAGTAGCGGGGAGCCAAGAAGTTGGCGCGCGGGGTGGGGGCGGGGATTAGTCTTCTGCCGACTTGGTGAAAGTCCCGATCCAGACCATGTTTTCCTCGTTCTTCCACTCGGCGGTGAGCGTATATACGCCGCCTTCCTCTGTGAAGGTAAGAGTGAACTCCATATCGCTGCCCGTACCCGTGATGGTGAGCGACTGTCCGTCCCACTTCACGCCCGTAAGCGAGGTCGCCTTATCGAAGACGACGCTTCCCTCCGCTCCGATGGTGAAGGTGTGTTCGGAGCTACCGCTCCCGAAGCCTTCCGCGATGCCCGTCCACGTGCCCGCAAACGCCGCGGGGATCTTCTCGGTGATGGCGCCGCCCTTGGTAAGGGTGACATTCTCCGACCCGAAGGAAATGGTGATCGTTGTATCGAAGACGAGGGTGTAGTCCACGCCGCTCGCGGTGAAGCGGACGGTCTTATCGCCGTCGTAGATGCCCACGAAGGGAACGCCGCCGACGGTGCCCGTTCCGTCTTTACGGAAGTTGACGACGAGGGTGGTATCATCCGACTTTTGGCCGGTGTAGCTGCCCTCCCACGAGGCGGGGATGACGGGAGGCGTTGTGGGGCCTTTATAGCCGTCCTTCACATAGGTTGCGCCCTGCCTTACGCCGCCCGAGCTGTTGATGCCCGCCGTGTAGACGACCTGCTTCTCGTAATAGAAGACGATCGTTGCGGAGTTGTATTGGTTGTATCTCGCGTTGATGCCCGTCTCCGTGGCCGTGTAGGTGCCCCATTCGTTGCCGCCCCAGTTGAGAACGTATTCCCCTGCGCGGTTGTAGAAAATGGTGACGTGGCCGTAGCCGTCGATGACGTAGCGGTAGTACTTTTCGTCGGCGGGCTCCTCTTCGCTCGCGTTGTTATTGGGTGCGTACCACACGCCCTCTTTGCCGTCTTGCGGCCTTACGGTGATGGCGCCGTCTGCAGCCCTTGCCGCCGTGTAGTCGAAGCCGAAGATCGTATCGTTATCGAGCAGCACGACGATGAAGTCGCCGTAGACATAGTACTTGCCCGAGACCTCGCCCCTGACGCCGCCGATGCCGTCGAGGGCGTACGTCTTGTTCTCGTAGGTGTACGTCCCCTCTTCGGGACCGACGAGGAGGAGGCCCGTGTACTCGTTGTAGGTGCCGATGCTTGCTTCATCGATGACGACGCGGTACTTTACACCCTCGATCGTGACAATGCTGCCCTTCTTGAATTCGCCCGTGACGGTGATTTCGGGGGCATACTCGCCATCCTTCATGACGAATGTCTTGTCGCCGTAGACGAAGACGGTGAGGGTATCCCTGCTCTCATAGGTGAACGCCTGAAGTTTCTCGCCATCATAGGGAACAAACACGGTGGGGCAAACGGTGGTCGTCCCGCGGCGGAGGTCGCCGTAGAAGAAGTCGCCTTCGGCATTGTAGTAGAGGGTGCTGATCTGTTCATCGAGGGTGAGTTTGATGATGCCCTTTTCGGGGAACCAGAAGTACCTGCCCTCGGAGGTGGAAAGAAATCCCGAATAGGCGCCGCTCGTGTATTCCATGGTGCCGTCTGCCTTGAAGGTGACCTTGCAGTAGTTGGTGGCGATATACGCATCGCTCGTCGAGGAGCTGTTCACATAGCCCGTCACATAGTCCTTGATGAAGGGCTCGTCTGCGTAATCCGCACCCGCCCAAGGGGTGAAGACGCGGTTTACGATATTCGCCGTGCCGGGCTTGCCTGTTGCGTTGACGGTGACGGTGCCGTTATCGTTCATCGTGATGACGAAGGAGGTATAGAAGCTGCCGATCTCCGTCGAATCGACGATCTGCGCCGTAATGGTGTTGCCGTCCTTGGTGTAGTTGATGCGGAGGCTCTGGCCGCCGAGCGCGTCGCTCTGATAGTCGATCCTGCTCGCACCCGAGAAGACGAGGTAGTCGCCGTCCTCGGAGAAGTACTCGCCGATGGTCGTGATATCGGCATTGTACTTGAAGGTGTAAAGCACCGACATGCTGCCTTCGTAGCGCTCGATCGTGATGGTGCCCGCCTTGTAGGTGCCGACGTATTCGTCGCCCGGGACATAGAGGAACACATACCTGTTGCCGCTCTTATCGGAGACGAACTTGTAGGTGCCCATCGTGACGGTGGATTCGATCCAGCGGAAGGTGCCGTCCCCGCGGAACTCGATGACGCCGCGGTCGTTGCTGCTACTCTGCCCCCACTCCGTCTTGCCCTCGTAGACGCCGATGAGATCGGTTGCGTTCTCGCGGCGCGCCGTAAACGTCATGTTCTTTACGACGGGCATGTAGGTGCGGGCTTCCTCGTATGTGTCGTACGCCCAATCCACGAAGATGTTCGCGCCCTCGCTCTTCGGAGCCTCGAGCGTGCCGAGGAGATTGTAGCCCTCGCCGGTCTGATAGGTCTTCGTCTCGGTGTTCGCACCGTCTTTCAAGGTGACGGTGTAGCTCCCCGCAAGGTCGGAGGCGAGCTTATCGGTGGGGACGAAGTTCACAAGATCCCAAGAGCACTCGTCCCAGCCGAGGGTTGTCTTCACCCAATCCGCGGTGATCTCATTCTTGTCGATGCCCGTCTCAAGGGTATTCCTCGAGCAGCCGCTGCCCGAAAGGCGGCCCGCGGCATAGCAGTTGACGACCGCCGTGCCGGCCGTGTAATACCCGTCTTCCGAGCCGTAATCATCGGGGACCGCGTCGCCGACGATCCCGCCGTAACCCGAAGTTGCCTGCGCGGAGGTGCCGCGCTTGCCCGTGACCGCACCCGTGGAGACGGAATCGAGAATGATGCTGTCTCCCTCGACGACGCCGACAAGCCCGCCCGCGTAGGAGACTTCCTCCGCCGAGGGCTTTACCGTGGCGGACGAATAGCAGTTGATGACGGACACGTTGTCGAAGAGGATGCCGCCGATGAGGCCGCCCGTGTATTTCCCGCCGTAGACGGTGCCCGACGACGCACAGTTGACGATCGCCGCCGCCCCGCTCATGGTATAGACATTGCCGAAGAGGCCGCCGACAAACGCCGATTCGAGGGAGCCGCCGTCGTCTTCGCCCTCATTGACGATATCGACCGTTATTTCCGAAGAGCAGTTCTCGACATAGGCGATATAGCCTTGGCCGTCGTGGGTGCCCGAATAGAGCATACCCGCGATGCCGCCGACCGTGACGGTGTTGGTTGCAAGGGCGTCGGCATGGAAGGCGCCGACCGTCCGCACGTTGCGGAAGTTGGTGAGAGACGCCAAACCTGCGACGCCGCCCGCATAGAAGTTGATCTCCTCCGTGAAGCCCTTGAACGTGATATCGAACTCGACGGTAAGATCGTAGATATTCGCAAAGAAGGTCTCCCCGAAGAGGCCGTAGTAGCCGTACCCCGTGCGCCTGTTATCCTCGAGCGTCAGCCCGGAGACGGTGTGGCCGTTGCCGTCGAATACGCCCATGAAGCCGAGGACGTCCTCATTCTCCTCGCTCGACTTGCCCGCGGGCTTATAGTTCTCGTTGGAGAGATCGACGTCCGCTTCGAGGCGGTACCACTTCTTATAGTACTCCGCGGTATCGTCGTTGACGAGCCCGGAGAAGGTCACAAGATCCTCGGCGGACCTCAAAAGATAGGGGGATGCGGAAGTTCCCTCGCCGAGAAGCCCGCTCTCGCCCATCTCCACCCACTTCGCGTTGAGGGTGAGATCGGAGTGGACGGGGGTGGAGAAGTCGTACGGCTCCTCCTCGCCTTCCTTTACCCATGCGTAGAACACCTTGCCGTCTTCCCGCGTGGGCTCCTTCGGCTCGAGGACGAGGCCGCCGTCTTCCACAATCTGCGTACTCGTCTCGATCCCCTCCCCTTGGAAGGTGACGGTGTGGCGCGTTTTGGCGCCGGGGCCGTCGGTACAGGCTGCGATGCCGCATAGAAGCATGACCACCGCCATTGCGGATAAGATCGCTGTTAAAATCTTTTTCATAGTATCCTCCGAATTACTCCTGCGCTTCGGTGACGTACACAACGGTGCCGTCCTCCGAGGTGTATGCAACGGCGCCTTCCGTCTGCGTGCGCGAGACATAGTACCGTGCAATGAGCCTGTCTTCCTCTCCGTCGCGGTCGAGTTCGCTTAAAACAAGCCCGCCGTCCTCGACCGTATATACCAGCCACAGTTGCTCCTCCCCTAAGGTGAAGTCTGCCTGTGCATAGTAGTAATATTCGTTTACCGCGCTCCTGCCGTCGATGACGAGGACGTCGCCGTCTTCGGAGGTGTAGGTCCCCTCCCACCCGTCGGGAAGGCACAGGATGCCGATGAGGGTCTCCTCTTCATCGAAGAGGGCGAGGGCGCTCTCGTCTATGGGGACGAGATAGTAGGACGGGATGGAATCGTAGTAGAGATACACGCCGATCGTGCCCGACTCGGGATCGAGGAGTTCGAACACCACGTCCTCCGCGCCCGCGAACTCGCCCAATGCGAGCCCGTCGAGGGCGAATACCTCGTTGAGTTTTACCCGCGTCCCGTTGGGGCCGTACCACGTCTTGCCGAACGCCGCACTGTAGTAGCCGTAGGAGACGCCGCTCTCCTCGCCCGATTTCGTGACGACGAGGTAGTAGGTCTCGGAGTCGATCTCCGCGGTGTAGGCGGGCACGCCCTCCTTTGTGAGGGTCGCCCTTTCGCCCTCGAGGGTGTAGTCGTATTCCGTCTTCACGCCGCTCTCCGTCACGGTCGCCTTGCCAAGCCCCACGTTGCTCTTTCCGTTGAAGGAGAGGGCGTCGCCCGAGGCGCTCTGGAAGGAGGCGCCGCCGAAGAGATCGGGTTCGCGGTATACGGCGGCTTCCGCGCCCGCATGGGTCACCGAGAGGGTGTCCCCGTTGAAGACGGCGGTGTACTCCGTCGTCCCGACGGTGAAGGTCGCCTTGCCCGTCGCGCGGTCGAATTCATAGCGGACCTCGCTCTCCGTGCCGTCGGCGGCGGTGTGGGTCACCCACCCCTCTACGACCCAGCTCGTTCCGAGGGAACTCAAGGGCGTATTGATATCGTATCCGCCGTAGCCGTTGAATTCGAGCGACGTCCCGTCGCTTGCGTTCCATACGCCCGCGAACTGGTCGACGTACGCCATGTTGTAATCGTCCACCATGTAACCGCTTTCGGGGGTGTACATGGCGAGATAGAGCAGGCTGCCGGGGCCGTGTTCTCCGCTCGAGAATCCCTCGTTCCCCATGCCGTACATATTGGTGCGGTACCAGAAGATGACGGTGATATCGGAGATGGACGCAGTAGTCTCCGTATCGGTATCGCGGACGGCGCGGTAGGTGAGATCGATGCCGCGGGAATCGTAGGCGAATCCGTAGCCGTCCCGCCCGATGCCCGTCATCACGAGGGTGTAGCCGAGGACGTCGTCCGTCCATGTCCCGATATAGCTCCCCTCTCTGCCCATCACGGTCTCTCTGCCGCTCTCGTTGAAGACGAGAAGCCCGTCTTCGTCGAAGGAGGCGGTGATGCCGTTCGAGAGGGTCGCCGTGTCGCCCTCCGTCTCATAGGTGCCCTCGGTCTCTCCGTAGGTGAAGCTGCCCTTGCCGTCGAAGGTTATCGACATGTTGTAGCCGTATTCGGCCTCCCATGTGCCCGCGAAATCGTCGAGACGGGTCACAGAGAGGGTGAAGTCGTTCGCCGCCATGGTCTTCCCGTCCTCGGAGATGGTCGCCGTGATGAGGGACGAACCCGCGAAGGTGATGGTCACGAGCCTCTCCGCACAGGTATAGGTGAAGCTGCCGCGAAGCCCGCTCGTGCCCGTACTGTTGGAGAAGAACACATAGGTGTCGTCCGCCGAGTACCACTCCCCCATCGCCTCGTTCTTCGGATAGGTGAGGATGGGCTTTGTCACCTCGTTCAGGTTCGCATTGGTGTAGAAGTAGTTATCGTAAATGGTGAGGAGGGTCTTGTTGTCGTTGAACTCCGCGTAGTAGTCGTTGTCGAGGCTGAGGTCCTCCACCGAGTACACGAAGTTGGCAAAGTATGCATCGCGGATGAGGATCTTCTCCCCGTCCCATACATACATTTCATAGGCGAGCATGCCTTCGCTGTACATGGTCATCATGCCTCTATTGTTGAAGGTCAGCTTCACCTCGTGCTGTCCGTCCTCATCGGGGACGACGGCGTAGTACTCGCCCACGACGTCGCCGTAATCCGCAAAGCCGACGTAAATTGTCATCGAGCGGGTCAGGGGCATTGCGGAGGGAATGCGCTGTGTGAGGGCCGCATCGAGGAAGTACCCGTAGGAGACATAGTCTCCCTCGGCGACGAAGGTGTTCATGCCGCTCCCCTCGAAGATCCAGTTGATGGGGAGATAGGCATCCGTTATCGTGACTTCGCGCTCTCCCATCTCCTCTTCGCCCTCTTCCGTCTCGAAGGCGACTTTATGCGTCCCGAAGGAGAAGGTCACGTCCACCGAAATGGACTGCTCCCCCGCCCTGTTGACGCAAGGCTTGCCGTTCTCAAACGTCCAATCCGCGTCCGACCAGCCGAGGAGGGCCTTGACTGCCGCAAAATCCGCGGCGTCCGCCGTGCCCACTTTGCCTTCCTTTACCTCGTACGCGTCGTGCAAGAATACCTTGCGCCCGTCGATGGAGGTGAGGGGAAGCTCCGTAAGCTCCTTCCCGTCCTTATAATAGGCGCCGACGACGTCCCCCTCCGTCATGTTCGAATCGATCTCTTTTCCGATCGCCTCATGGGTGGAAGCGGAATAGGAGGAGACGAGCGCCGTCTCGTTTTCGGCGAAGCCGACAAGCCCGCCCGCCGCGGGGGGATCCTCCGTATAGTAGGCGGAGACGGATCCCTCGGTGTAGAGGTTGGAGGCGCCGCTGTATTCGCGCAGGTAGCCGATCGCGCCGCCCGCCACGCGGATGCCGCCCGAACCTCCGACGTTGCCGCCGTAGGTGCAGTTGGTGACGAGGACGGGCGCGGACTCCGCGGTGCCGACCGTGGCCCCCGCAATGCCGCCCACCGCATACAGCGGATAGCGCCCCGTCGACTGAATGTCCCCCGAAACGGTGCAGTAGGCGATCGCCGCCGAGTAATCGGTGGAATACCCCTGCGCGAATCCGACGATGCCGCCCACATACACGAGGCCGCCCACCGAGGAATCGTAGGGGCTTGCCATATCGACGGTCATATTCCCGTTAAAGTTGCAGCCGACGATATCCGACCCTATGTTGTAGGCGACGATGCCGCCCACGCAGTAGTTCTGCTGTCTGTCGAGACGGAGATCGTAGTCGCATGCGATCGTGAGGTCGTGGATGCTCGCCTGCACGGCGTAACCGAACACGCCGACGAGGAGTTCGATATCCGTCCCGGGGACGAGGTTGGAGATCGTCTTGCCGTTGCCGTCGAACTCGCCCGAGAAGTAGGTGGACGAAAGGTCGGTGCCGATGGGATCGAGGGACTCTCCCTTGAAATCGAGATCGGCGGCGAGGCGGATGCATGCCTCGTTGTACTTTTCGTCGCTCTCGCTGTTGACCGAAAGCCCGAAGCGGCGGAACTGCGCGGGCGTCTCTATGAGATAGGGATTGGAAGACGTGCCCGTCCCGCGGATGGGCGTACGGTCGAGGTCAAGCCCCGCGACGCTGAAGGAGACCGTCTCCTCCGTAGCGGGTACGGTGAAGGAGTATGCCCCGTTGTTTTCGGTGAGGGTTTGGTCCTCCTCCCCCACTCTCGCCGTCACGACGGGCGTGCCGAGATAGAAGGGGGAGACCTTGACGGAGAAGGTGACGACGTCGCCCGCCTTCGCCTCGGAGGGCGCCTTTCCGCCCTCGAAGACGAAGTCGTACGCTTCGCCGCGGTCGATCCACGTGAGGCGGATGCCCGAAGCCGTCCCCTGCTGCCAATGGGCATACAGCGAGAAATCTTTCCTTACGGGCGAGGAGAAATCGTAAGAAGTCTCCGTCTCCCCCTCGAGGAACCAGCCGAGGAATTCGTAGCCGCCCCGCTCGGGGTCGCGCGGCTCGGTCACCGTGTTTCCGCTCTCGACGGAGACGACGGTGTCCGGCTGTCCGTTGTCGTATACAAACGTCACTTTATAAAATCCGTCATCCTCTTTGCACGCCGCGGCAAACGAGGCGAAGCAAACCATAAACACGGTAATGATTGCGATGAGGATCTTCTTACGGGTTTTCATGTATTTCCTCCTTGCGTTCAAAAAACGCACGTCTTGTTCTTTTCTTTATTCCTGCGGATACTTGTGGCAAGCCACGAAGTGGCCGTTGCCGTAGTCGCGGAAGACGGGGGCAACTTCCTTGCAGACATCCATGCACTCGCGGCAGCGGGTGTGGAACTTGCACCCTTTGGGCGGGTTCGCGGGGGA
>CANRFW010000047.1 GCA_947630035.1 uncultured Clostridia bacterium
CCCAAAAGGGGGAGCCGAGGGAAAATGACGAACGAGGGCGGCGCGGTGAGCAAACGCGAGGGACAGACTTGGACGTCATTCCGAACGAAGTGAGGAATCTCGCCCTTTTTGTTGCCGAGAGATCCCTCGACACGCCGCGCCGCCCACTGCTTTGGGCGGCGCGGCGGCTCGGGATGACGTGGTTGGGGGCGGAACCGCTGTGTACGTCACCCCGAGCGTAGTCGAGGGGTGACGCAGTCGGGGGAGGAACCCCCCAGTCACGCCAAAGGGCGGCGTGACAGCTCCCCCAAAAGGGGGAGCCAAGGGGTAAACGGTCAGAAGCCGGTTTCGTAGTGGCAGCCGCGGTGTTCGGCGGGCGGCATCGTCTCCCCCGCGCTGACATAGATCGTGTTCAGCACCTTGCCGCGCCCGTCCACGAGCCTGTATGCGCCCGTGCGGGGGCAGGTGTCGCCGCAGTCGAGTTTGGTCATAGTATACCTCCGTTTGCCACCATTATGGGCACATGGGGTCGGAAATATTCAGAGAATCCCGATGACGCGCAGCCAGATGCAGACAAGGGAAAGGAGGACGAGATAGAGGGAAAACCACTTGTAATTCGCGGATGAGACGGCCCGCATCATCACCCGTACCGCGAGGTAGCCCGAGGCGGCCGCGCACACCGTCCCGGCGGCGGTCCCGAGCCAAAATGATCCCGTCCCCGCAAGTCCCTCGCCCTTTAATGCGAGTTTTATACCGCTTACAACAGCCGCTCCGAGGATGACGGGGATACTCATGAGGAAGGAGAACTTCGCGACCTCCTCCCTCTTTCCTCCCGCGAGGATGCCCGCCGCGACCGTCGACCCGCTCCGCGAGATCCCGGGGAGGATGGCGACCGCCTGCGCAAAGCCCATGGGGAGGGTCTGCCGCCATCCGAGCGTTCTCCCCTCCCCTCTCCGGGAGACAAATTCCGTAACGAGGAGAAGGAGGGCGGTGAAAAGAAAAAAGACGGGCAGAAGCCCGAGGGGAATATTCCAATCGAAAATGCTTACAACAAGCCCCGCGGCCCCCGCGGGAACGCTCGCCGCGAGGAGCATCCGGAGGGGTTTTAAGGGTTTTTTGAAGAGGGAGACGATCTCCCCGAACAGGACGGCGACGACGGCAAACAGCGTACCCATGTGCATCATGACGTCGAAAAACGTTGCCGCCGCCTCCGACCCGAAGTCCGCCCCCAAGAGCTTTCTTGCAAGCTCCAAATGTCCGCTTGAAGAAACGGGCAGGAACTCTGTGAGTCCCTGCACCGTACCTAAAAGGATTGATTTCCAAACTGTTTCCCAAACGCCCATTCCGATCTCCTTGATAAAATCAAGTGATCGAACTCCAATCCTCGTAGCGTTCTTTGTGTACCGTACAGCAGGCCTCCGTGTCGTAACTCGTGATCGCCTGCGAACGCATGCGGCTTGCATAGTTGCTCGCGGTAGACGATTTGAGGGACTCGAACCACTGATAGGAGAAGGTTCCCTCGGTGAGGACCTCATCCTTGTTGAAGGTGTACACCGAGTGTTCCTTCCCTCCCGCATAGGAGAAGGTGCAGTACATAATGTGCCAGCCGTAATCGGAGGGGGCTACCGTTATGGTGCCCGCGCCGCCGCTCACGGCCTTCTGCGCCGCCCACTCGAACTCCTTCACGAAGTCCGTCTTGTAGGGGGAGACCGCATAGCCGAGGTAGGAGTTCAACCCCGCCGTATCGGTATTATACGCAAAGGAAAGCTCGTTTATGACGGAGAACGCCTTGTTTTCCTCGGTGCCGTACTTGAAGATCTTGTTGACGTCGTAATCTTCCGTGAACTTCACCTTGCCCTCGTAATAGAGGAACTTGGAATAGTCGGGCTTGCCGTCCGCGCCGTAGTAGTCGGTGTAAGGGTGGGTATAATAGCTCTCACCGACCTGCTTCGTATCGTCCGTGATATCAAGCTCCGCCGCCGCCTTCATGTACCCCTTCATCTCGTCGATGAAGTCGTCGATCGTGATCTTGTTGGGGGTCGTCTTATACTTGCCATCCCCCTTGTCCACAACGGTGCCGTTGTAGGTGTATTTGCCGATATAGTTCTTGACGGGTTCGTACTCGGAGTCCGTCTTGCCGTCTGCACCTGCGAGCTGGTCCTTGAAGAAGAGCCAATTGCGGTCTTCGCTTTCGCCCTTGTAGGCGCCGTCTTCCTCCGCCGCCTCGAAGGGATACTCGGTGTCGCCGCCGAACCATGCGCCGCGCTGGTCGGTCGCCTTCAGTCCTTTGAGGAGACGGGCGCGGGTCTCGAACTTGTTCCCCTTCTTGTCGCCGAAGTCGGCATCCGCCTTGGAGAGCTGCGCGGACTGCGTGGCGGAGAAGGGAAGAAGGATATTGATGACGAACCCGTATTTCACGTCGGGCGTGTAAAGGAGGAAGTTCGTATCGGAGACGGAGTCGAGCGCCGTCTCAAACGCGTCCGTATCCTTCTCATAGGTGCCCTTCTGCTCGTTGTATTGCTCGTTGAAGAGCGCCTTCGCCCATGCGTAGTCATCTTCCTTGAGCTTCTGCTCGGCGTAATACTCGAGGGACTCGGTGAGTTTGGAGATGAGCGCGGACTCGTACATCGTCTTGCGCTGGAGCTTGTAGTAGGAGAGGGAGGAGATATCGGTCACGTCCTCATTCTTCCGAAGGAGGGAGTTGTTGCGGAGACCGGAGAGGAAGTCGCCGTAGGCGCTCCTGCGGCTCGTGGAGGTGGAGCCTTCCACCGCCTCATAGCTGCCGCACTCCGCGGCGACGGCGCTCGAGATATCCGTCGTCTTGCCCGTGCCCGTGAAGATCTTGTAGTTCGGATCGTAGTAGTCCTCATCCTCGGTGCCGATGCCCGTGGGGGTGGTGCGGGAATCGGAGGAAGTATCTTCGTCCTCCTCGTCCTCCGTGCCCTTTACATAGTTGGGTTCCTGCGCGTCGAGGGTGTTGTTGAAGAACACTTTGAGGTTGTACTCCGTCTGCCCGCGCTCCTCTTCGGTGAGATAATAGGAGAGGTAGGCGACCTCGTCCCCCTCGTTCTCTTCGAGGTAGGTGTTGAGTTTTTCGACGGTGTACGGAGTGGTCTCGCCGTTTTCATTGGTGTAGCCGTTTTTGAGAAGGTAGGCCTGTGCGTATTGGAGGAAGATCTGCTGGTTGACGAGACTGTCGCAGATCGCCTCGAAGGTATCGGCATACGACCAGCCGCTCTGCTGCATCGCCGAGTAGCCGCTCGTCATGTAGGTCATCATCATGTCGCGCTTGTAGATGGTGGCGGGAGAGATGACGCTCTTGTAGTCTGCGAACTGCCCTTCGCCCGTGAAATCGTCGCTCTTCGTGATATCGATGACCGCGATCTCCTGGTTCATATTTTTGGCGACGTCCTGCGTGACGAGATCGCACCCCGCAAACACTCCGCAGGTGAGAACCGCCGCTACCGAGACCGCCGCAATCGCTTGATACTTTCTTTTCATAGTCACGCTCCGAGCTTCTGTGATCGCGCAAAAACAGCCTCTTGCGCGTCATACCGTTTTATTATACCCTATTTTAAGGAAATGTGCAAATAATTCTGCGTGAAAATCACGCAAAAGTTGCGGCAAATTTAAGAAATTTCGTCATCTGGACCATCGTCTTACCGCCGTCTCCCATCGGACGGAAGCGCAAAACGGGGGCCGTCGTCATTTCGAGACCGACGTATGCGCGGAATTTTTCCATCGCCGCGGCGACCCCGTCCCCCCCGAGGGCGGAGAGATCGACGAACTCGAGCGCGCCCCCCTTCTCGTTTACCGAGATCTTCTTCACCCGCATCCGCTGGGCGTAGCTCTTCAAAAGGGCTATGACGAGGAGATTGAGGGTCTCCCGCGGGAGAGGGCCGTAGGTCTCCTCCATCGCCGTGCAGACCCGCTTGTAGTCGGCGGCGGAGCGGATCTCGGCAATCTGCTTGTAACAATCCATTCTGCCCGCCCCCGATTCCACATAGCTCTCGGGGATGCAGGACGCCGTCTTCACGTCGAGGTCGACGCTCTCCTGCCTCTCCCCCGTGAGTTCCTCCTTCAGGATCTTGGCGTACAGCTCGTAGCCGACCCTGTCCATCTGCCCGTGCTGTTCGGCGCCGAGGACGTTCCCCGCCCCCCGTATCTCGAGATCGCGCATCGCGATGCGGAAGCCCGAGCCGAGTTCGGTGAACTGCATCACCGCCTTGAGGCGTTCGACGGCGGCCTCCGTCATGATCTTCTCCGCCTTGTAGGTGAAGTAGGCATGGGCGAGCCGCCCGCCCCGCCCCACTCTTCCGCGGAGCTGGTAGAGCTGGGAGATGCCGAGCCTGTCCGAATCGATGACGATGATGGTGTTCGCATTGGGGAGGTCGATGCCGTTCTCGATGATGGTGGTCGTGACGAGGACGTCGTACTCCCCGCGGTAGAAACCGAACACCCCCTTTTCGAGGACGGTCTTCTCCATCCGCCCGTGGGCGACGGCGATGCGCGCCTCGGGGACGATCTCGCGGAGCCGCCCCGCAAAGGCGTGGATGCTCTCCACTTTGTTGTAGAGGACGAAGGTCTGCCCGCCCCGCGCGATCTCGCGGACGCAGGCGTCGCGGAGAAGGGTCTCCGTCTCCTCGGCGACGTAGGTCTGCACGGGGAGCCGCGCGTGCGGCGGGGTCTGGATGGTGGAGATATCGCGGATGCCCGAGAGGGACAAATGGAGGGTGCGCGGGATGGGGGTCGCCGTCATCGTGAGGCAGTCCACGTCCCGCTTGTAGTTCTTGATCTTCTCCTTGTGTTCGACGCCGAAGCGCTGCTCTTCGTCGAGGACGAGAAGCCCCAAATCGCGGAACTTCACGTCGTCCGAGAGGAGGCGGTGGGTGCCGATGACGAAGTCCGCCTCTCCCCTTTTGAGGGCGGAGAGGGCGGCCTGTATCTCCTTTTCGGTGCGGAAACGGTTGAGGCAGACGATGCGCACGCCGAACTCCTTCATGCGCTCGGTCGCCGTCTGAAAGTGCTGTTCGGAAAGCACCGTACTCGGGCAGAGGAGAGCGGCCTGTTTGCCCGCAAGCACGCAGCGGTAGACGGCGCGGAGGGCGACTTCCGTCTTGCCGAAGCCGACGTCCCCCACGAGGAGCCTGTCCATCACCTTCTCCGAACACATGTCCGCCTCGATCTCCTCGGCGGAAGTGATCTGGTCGGGGGTCTCCTCATAGGGAAACGCCGCCTCGAACTCCTCCATTTCCTCGGTGTACGCGGGAAAGGCGTACCCCTTCTTCTCCTTGCGCTCGGCATAGAGGGCGCGGAGGTCGAACGCCATCTTCTTGAGGGAGGCGCGCACCCGTGCCTTGACCCGCTCGAATTCCCCGCCCCCGATCTTGGAGAGGGCGGGCGTATCTCCCCCCATGTACTTGGAGAGGATATCCATCTGCTCGACGGGCACATACAGGCTGTCCCCGTCCTTATATTCGACGGCGACGTATTCCTTGACGCCGTCCGTCGTCTCGATCTTCTTGGTCCCCGTGATCTTCCCCACGCCGTATTTCTCGTGGACGGCATAGTCCCCCACCTCGGGCGCGACGAAGAGGTCCCCCCTCTTTTTGCGGATGCGCTTCGCCCCCGCCGCCTTGGGGAAGAGATCGGAGGTGCCGATGCAGGCGAGTTTGCATTCGTGCAGCAGAAATCCCTGCGGGAGGGTACCGCCGAGAACCGCGATGCCGCGGAACCCGGAGAGCCGCTCCGTCAAGGGCGAGACGGGGATATACTCCTCCGAGAGGGTCTCCTTGAGTTTCTCCGCCCTCTCCCCCGTGCCGCACCAGAGGAGGACGCGGTACTCCGTCCTCCGCCATGCCTTGAGGTCGGAGAGGAGGGAGGGAAGATCGTTGAGATACCGCCTTGCGGGAGCCGAGGGGAAGTTGTAAACCCCCATGGGGCGGAAAAAGAAGGGATCGCCCGTAAAGGTCTGCAGGGCGCAGATGCGGGTCCCCGAACGGTCGTACACCCGCTCTTTCTCCGCATACTGCCCCGCGGAAAAGCGCATCGCCTCTCCCCCCGAGAGGAGGGCCCGATAGCGGTCTTCATGCTCCTTGTAGAGGCCGTCGAGCTTCTCGCGGATGAGTTTGCACTCGTCGAAAAAGAACTGCACGCCGCGGGGGATGAGGGAGAAAAATTCCTTGGAATTGGATAGGAGGGGTAGGATATAATCGGAACGGAAGCCCCCCTCTTCGAGTTCTTCGGCGATGGCGCGCGCCCGCCCTTTCTCCTTGGAGAGGGCGATCTCCCGCCCGAGGCATGCGCGGATCTTTTCCTCCTCCCCCTCGCCGAGGAGGACATCCGTTGCGGCGACGATCTCCGCCGAGGAGACCTGTTGGAAGCGCTCCCCCGTGATCTCGTCGTAGGGCTTTATCGCCTCCACTTCGTCTCCGAAGAAGTCGATGCGGAGGGGGTGTTCGAGGTTGACGGGGTAGATATCGAGGATATCGCCGCGGACGGCGAACGCCCCCTTGCTCTCCACCGTGTATTCGCGGGAATAGCCCGCGCGGACAAGCTCCTCCGCGAGGTGCGTGAGGCTGTGTTCCTCCCCCACGGCAAGGCGGAAGACGCGGAGCTTTTCGGGAACGAGCTGCACCGCCGCCTCGATGTCGCACACGAGGACGTCCGCCCCCTCCCGCCACTGAAGGAGGGCGGTGAGACGGCGGTAGAGCGCATCCTTGGAGCGGGCGCGGGAGAAGGTGAGGACCTCGTCTTTCGCGGCAAGAAGGGCGACCTTCTTCCCCGAAAGCGCCCCGATGGACTGCGCCGCGCGTTGGGCGGAGAGCGCGTCGGCGGTTATGTACACCGACCTCCCCGCAAAGGACGCCGCGACGAGATATTTTTGCGCGTCCGACAGTCCGTAACACGCCACGGGCATGCCGTTCTCCAAATCGCGCGCAAGGGCGGGATAGTCCCCGCCCAGATCGTAGAGAGAAAAGAAATTCATCCGTTATACTTGGTCATCACGCGGTCGCAATCCTCCCCCGAAGCGAGGGCAAGTGCCGCCTCCGCCGCACGCTTGCATGCGGATGCGAACAGTTCGTAATCCTCCCTTTTGATATCGGAGAGGACATAGCTGATGAGAGGGATCTCAAGCTCGGGGTCGCGGATGCCGATGCGGATGCGGGGAAACTCCCCCGTCCCGATCTCGGCGACGACCGAGCGCATGCCGTTGTGGGTGCCCGCACTGCCCGAGGGGCGGACGCGCACATGCCCCTTGGGGAGGTCGTAGTCGTCGTAAATGACGGCGATCTCCTTGGGGGAGAGCTTGTATTTTGCTATGAGCTGCTTCACGCTGCGGCCCGAGGCGTTCATATAGGTGACGGGACGGGCGACGAGGATCTTCTCGCCGCCGAGGTACCCCTCCGCAACGCTCGCCTCGCACTCCTTCTTTTTGAACTTCGCGCCGAGCGCCTCGGCAACGTCCCCCGCGGCAATGTACCCGAGGTTGTGGAAATTTTTTTCGTACTGCTTCTCGGGATTCCCGAGACCGACAATGAGAAACATAGACTACCTTCCGCCCCCGAGGGGGATAACTGCTTGCCTTTCGACGGGGATATAAGCCGCCTTCCTCCCGATGGGGATATGAACTGTTTGCCTTCTGATGGGAATACGCGCAAATGCCGCTCCGACGGGGATATATGCGAACGCCGCCGCAACCGCGGCGGCCCTTTTTCTGTGGTGTGCGTATTTTTACAACACCCCTTCCGTCACGGCGGTGCCGTGCCGCCTTCAGCGCATGGCACGCCTGCGGCGCCCTCAAGGGATGGGCAAGAGGGTGGAAACACGTGCCCCTCATACCGACGCCGCGTAGCGGCGGAGCGTATCTTTCATGGGAAGATTCACTCACTCCGCCTACGGCTCCGTTCGGAATGAGGAGGTGGGGTTCCGTCTGCGGCTCCGTTCGGAATGAGGGACGGCCGCGTTTCATACCGTCACCCCTCGACTGCGCTCGGGGTGACGTGGTGAAAGTCCGCGCGGATTTTCGTCTGCTTTATACGTCACTCCGACGCATCTATACGTCGCTCCGACGCTCCCATACGTCACCCCGAGCGCAGTCGAGGGGTGACGCGGTTTCAAAAGATTTTGCGCTGTATATCTGGGGTGGACCCTCACCCCTACCCCTCCCCCTTGCGCAGGGGGAGGGCAAGAGGAGGCAAAAAAATTTTTCGCCGAACGGCAAAGTTCAACCCCCACCCCTGCCCCGCCCCCTTCAAAGGGGGTAGGTATGTTAGGAGGGCATAGGCACAAAAGATTTTCCGCGAAGCTATAAATTACTTGCGCGAGGAGGGTTTCCCTCCGCTGCGCGACCCAATTTGCGCGACACCCCGCGCTTATTGTTCGGGCAAGCGAACGAGAGGACCAATTCGGTTTCCCATGCGAGAAACTTTCCTCGCACAAAAGATTTTGCGCCGCGAACAAGAAGCGATAAACAAGAGAGCATGTAGGCGCAAAAGATTTTGTGCGAATCTTTTGTGCGAAACTATTAGTCGTAAATCTTACTCATCGGCTTGTCGAGGTAGACGTTCTCGATCGCCGCCGCCCAGATATCCGCCGTGGAGAGGATCTTGATCTTGGGCAAGCGCTTTTCGGGCGGGAGGAGGACGGTGTCGAGCATCACAAGCTCGGAGATGGGCGACTTCTCGAGCCGCTCCAAGGCGGGTCCCGAAAGCACCGCGTGGGTGCAGCACGCCTTGATCTCCTTCGCCCCCGCCTCCACGAGCGCCTGCGCGCCCTGGCAGATGGTGCCCGCCGTGTCGATCATGTCGTCCACGAGAAGGCACTTCTTGTTTTTGACTTCGCCGATGATGTTCATGACTTCCATCACGTTCGCGCGGGGACGGCGCTTATCGATGATGGCGAGCGGGCAGCCGAGGCGCTCCGCGACCTTCCGCGAGCGGTTCACGCTGCCGACGTCGGGCGAGACGACGATGAAGTCCTCGTCGAGCTTGTCCGCATAATAATTGTAGAGGGTGGGGCCGCCGAGGAGGTTATCCACGGGGATATTGAAAAAGCCTTGGATCTGTGCGGCGTGCAGGTCCATCGTGAGGACCCTGTCCGCACCCGCCGAAGTGAGAAGATCGGCGACGAGTTTTGCGGTGATGGGATCGCGCGAACGGGCTTTGCGGTCCTGCCGTGCGTAGCCGAAGTAGGGCATCACGGCGGTGACCCGCCCGGCGGAGGCGCGCTTCGCCGCGTCGATCATGATGAGCAACTCCATGAGATTGTCGTTGACGGGAGCGGACGTCGACTGGATGATGAAGAGGTCCCTCCCGCGGACGGTCTCGCCTATGTGGACGGAAGTCTCCCCGTCGGAGAACTTCGACACTTCGACCTCGCCCAGTCCCGTATTGAGTTTACGGGCGATCGCCTCGGCGAGGGGGCGGTTGGAGTTGCCGGCAAACAGCTTGATTTCGTTTCCGTGTGTGATCATGCGCCGATTCCTTTGCTTGGGTTTCTCGCGTACCTCTTATATTGTAGCTTTTTTCGGCTTTTTCGTCAAACGTTTCGAGGGAAGAATTTATTTCTTTTTTACGGAAGGGCGGGAAGATGCGGACGAAGGGAGGTTTGCGCCTGTGAATTGCGAAAGATCCACTCACCCGCCGCGCCGCCCGCAACATGCGGGCGGCGCGGCGGGTTCGGGATGAGGACGGGAAACCGAAGGAGGGGGCTTCTCTTGGTGCGCCTGCCCCCTCCCGAGGAGGGGGTGTCCCGTAAGGGACGGGGGTGGGCGGGACATGGAAAAAACCGCGGAGGGAAACCGCGGCTTTTCACTATCGTTCTATTGTGATTCCACTATCGTTCTGTTATTTCCGTGCGACGCCGCTCGCTCTTGCCGCTTCCGCCACCGCCTTTGCGACCGCTTCGTGGGCAGAGAGGTCGTAAGCATAAGGCAGAATATAGTCGGGCGAAAGCTCGCTCTCCTTCACGCAGGAGGCGATGGCGCGGCTCGCCGCAAGCATCATCTCGAAGTTGATATCGGAGGCGCGCACGTCGAGCGCACCGCGGAAGAGACCGGGGAACACAAGCACGTTGTTGATCTGGTTGGGCTTCTCGGAGGAGCCCGTCCCCACGACGGCAGCCCCCGCGGCGATGGCGTCTTCCCGCGAGATCTCGGGGGTGGGGTTGGCGCAGGCGAACACGATCGCCCCCTTTGCCATGGAGGAGACCATCTCCTTGGTGACGCAGTTGGGGCCCGAGACGCCGATGAAGACGTCCGCCCCCCTCATCGCATCCGCGAGCATGCCCTTTGTGTGCCTGCGGTTGGTACGGCGGGCGATCTCCGCCTTGGCCTCGGTGAGGGAAGGGTCCCCCTCGCAGAGGATGCCGCGGCGGTCGCAGAGGACGACCTCCCCCGCTCCCATGCGGAGAAGATAGTTGGCGATGGCGATCCCCGCCGCCCCCGCGCCGTTGATGACGACGGTGAGGTCCTCCACCCTCTTTTCTACGAGCTTCAAGGCGTTGAGGAGGGCCGCCGCCGAGACGACGGCGGTGCCGTGCTGGTCGTCGTGGAAGACGGGGATATCGAGGTCCTCTTTAAGCCTTCTCTCGATCTCGAAGCAGCGGGGCGCGGCGATGTCCTCCAAGTTGATGCCGCCGAAGGAGCCTGCGAGGAGTTCAACGGTTCGGATGATCTCCTCCGTATCCTTGGAGCGGATGCAGAGCGGGATGGCGTCCACCCCGCCGAACGCCTTGAAAAGGGCGCACTTGCCCTCCATGACGGGCATGCCCGCCTCGGGGCCGATGTCCCCCAAGCCCAAGACGGCGGTACCGTCCGTGATGACGGGCACGGTGTTCCAGCGGCGGGTGAGTTCGAAGCTCTTTTCGGGGTCCTTTTGGATGGCGAGGCAGGGTTCGGCGACGCCGGGCGTGTAGGCGAGGGAAAGTTTCTCGCGGGTGGAAACGTCGACGCGGGGAACGACCTCGATCTTCCCCCTCCACTCTCCGTGCAATTTGAGCGATTCTTCTCTGTAATTCATGACATGGGGTCTCCTTTTTCGGGTCTTTATAGATCGGACGGGCGGTATTTCATTGCATACACCGCGACGACCTCCCACTTGTTGATCGGTCTCCCGCGGGTGCTTGTGACGTCGATCCCGACGTCTTCCGTGGAGATCTCCTTGGCGCCGTCCGGGAGGAAGACGGCGAGCTGGTAGGGCATCGTCACATAGTCGGCGAAGATGACTTTATCCCCCTTGGCGTCCACGATGCGCACCCCCTTGCAGTTCCTGTTGAGGGGATCGATCTGCGCGACGATGACCCGCTTGAAGCGGCTCGCGGAAGTGGCGAGGACGATCTCGCCGTCCCCGTCTATCTGGGAGGCGAAGAGGACCCTGTCCCCCTCCTTGACGTTCATCCCCTTGACGCCGAGGGAGACGCGCCCCTGTGCGGGGATATCGTCCGCCTTGGCGTTGAGGCACATGCCCCCCTCGGTGACGAAGAACACCGTCGTCTCCTCCGAGGGCAGGACGGGCTGGACGGCGACGACCTTGTCCCCCTCCGCGAGGCGGATCGCCTGATAGGAGGGCTTGGAGACGTTGTACTCGGCGCGGGCCGTCTTTTTAAGCATCCCCTTTTCGGTGATGAAGAGAAGCTCCCCGTCCTCCTCGTTCGCACGGAAGACGGCGACGGGCTTCTCCCCCTTCTTCGCATCCTCGAAGAGGGCGGTGAGGGTATAGCCGCTCTCCGAGAATTTGCGGGCGCAGTCCTCCGCGATGAGGCGGTAGCAGTTGCCGAGGTCGGAGAAGATGAGGGCGGGCTCGTCCGAGAGAAGCTCGGTGTTCACCCCCATAATGTTCGACGCCGTCGTCCTGTCCGTGACCTCCTTGCCCGAGTTGTCGAAGTTCTTTTTGGTGACGCACTTGAGTTTGCCGTCCCCCGAGATCATGAGGATGGAGGGCGTGCCCGGGGCGCGGATATCGGTGCGCTCGGCGTCCGCCTCCGCCTCGTCGTAAACGAGGGTGGACTTTCTCGGCGTGCGGTACTTTTTGCGGATCTCGAGGAGTTCGTCCTTCACGACCTTCAGCTGCAGGCGGGTGCTTGCCGCAATCGCGGAGAGCTTCTCGATGAGTTCTTTCAGCTGTTTCAGTTCCTCTTCGAGTTTGAAGACTTCGAGCTTGGTGAGGCGGGCGAGACGGAGATCGAGGATGGCCTGTGCCTGCCTGTCCGAAAGTTCGAAACGCTTTTTGAGTTTGTCGCGGGCATCCGCGGTGGAATCGGCGCCCTTGATGATCTTGATGACCTCGTCGATGTTGCGCACCGCGACGATCAGTCCCTCCAAAATATGGCAGCGTTCCTTTGCCTGCGCGAGATCGAACTTGGTGCGGCGGAGGACGACCTCCCGCTGATAGTCCACATAGTGGGAGAGGATATCCATAAGCCCCATGAGACGGGGCTTCCCCCCCGCGATCGCCACCATGTTCATGCCGAAGCTGATCTCGAGGTCGGTGTAGCGGTAGAGGGATTTGAGGAGGGAGGGGATATCGGCGTCGCTCCGCACTTCGATGACGGCGCGCATGCCGCTGCGGTCGCTCTCGTCGGTCACTTTGAGGATGGGGTCGAACTCCTCCTTCTTCTCATCCTTGAGTTCGGCGATCTTGCGGAGCAGACCCGCCTTGTTGACCTGATAGGGAAGTTCGGTGATGACGATATTCTTCTTCCTGTCGCTGTCCCCCTCCTCGACGCGCACCTTGGCGCGGAGGGTGATACGGCCCTTGCCCGTTCGGTAGGCCTCGTTCAGCTCCCCCGCGATAATGTACCCCCCTGTGGGAAAATCGGGGGCGGGGATATACTTCATCATGTCCGCAAGTTTGATGCGGGGATTGTCGATATAGGCGATGACACCGTCGATCGCCTCGCCGAGGTTGTGGGGGGGAATGTTGGTCGCAAGCCCCACCGCGATGCCCGAGGCGCCGTTCACGAGGAGATTGGGGAAACGCCCCGGGAGAACAGCGGGTTCCTTCAGACTGTCGTCGAAATTGAGATTGAAGGGGACGGTGTTCTTGTCGAGATCGCGCAGAAGTTCGAGGGCGATGGGCTCGAGCCTCGCCTCGGTATAGCGCATGGCCGCCGCGGGGTCGCCGTCCACCGAGCCGAAGTTGCCGTGCCCGTTGACGAGCGTCATGCCCATGTTGAAGTCCTGCGCCATGCGGACCATGGCGTCGTACACCGAACTGTCGCCGTGG
>CANRFW010000048.1 GCA_947630035.1 uncultured Clostridia bacterium
TACCTTGTTAAGGAAATTCAACTCAATCCAAATTGGGAGAGCAAGTCCCCGCTGAAATACATAGAATTTAACTTTCCCATCTATCGTAACGGGGAGGAGGTCAGAAAATTTATGTGTGAAAGCAATTCCAATGTCGAGACCCTCGTCTGCTTCGAACGGGTATGAATTTTACGGCGATCCGCCGCACAAACAGGAGGTAAGAATATGCCGTTTATCGACAGCAAGGTGACCGTTTCCCTCACGGAAGAGAAAAAGGAAACGGTGAAGAGAAAACTCGGGAGAGCCATCTCCCTCCTCCACAAGAGCGAGGGGTACCTCATGGTGGGCTTTCAGGACAACTACACCCTCTACCTCGGGGGGAGGAAACTCGAGAAGGGGGCGTATGTCGAGGTGAGTTTGTTCGGGAAAGCGAGCCCTTCCGACTATTCGAAGATGACGGGCGAAATTTGCCGCATTCTCGAGGAGGAACTCGGCATCCCGGGCAGCGGGGTGTATGTCACCTATCACGGCCTCTCCGATTGGGGCTGGAACGGAAGCAATTTCTGACGGGAGGTTTTGCATGAAAAAGATTCTTTTATCTCTCCTTTCCGCCGCCGCGCTCCTTGCGGGAGCGATCGGGCTTGCGGCATGCGGGGAACACGTCTATGCGGAGGAGTGGTCGTCGGACGCCTCCCGCCATTGGCATGCCTGTACCGCCCATAAGGATTGCTCCTCCCGCGAAGGGCTTGCCCCGCACAGGTTCGAGGAGACGGGCACGACAGAGGACGGAAAGAAGATCTTCACCTGTTCGGTTTGCAAGCGGGTGAGTACGGAGACCCCGCTCGAAGCGCCTACCGTCACCCTCAACGGAAAGGAACTTTCGTGGGCGAAGGTCGATAGCGCCACGGGGTACGAAATTTACAGGGACGGCGAGAGAGTCGAGAGCGTCAACTTCGCCAAAACGAGCTATATCATCGACGAGGCCGTGCCGGGGGCATACTCCTACACGGTCGTCGCCACGACGAACCAAGCGGGCTACTGCGCGAGCGAACCCTCTACCGCCGTCGTCTATAAGTACTATGCCAAACTTGGCACTCCCGAGGCAAGCGTCACGAGAAAGGGCGTGCTTTCGTGGACGGCAGTCCCGAACGCCACGGGGTATAAAGTGTATCTTCTGAACACGAGCGTGGAGGGAAGCGAGGAGATCGTACGCGATGCGGTGAAGCCCCCGTACACGATCGTCGAAGAGACGGAGGGGACCTACGATATCTCGGTGCAGGCCGTTTCCGACAACGAGTATTATACGGAGAGCGACAGGTCTGCGGCGGTGAAGTTTACCGTACAGAAACGGATTTCCGCTCCCACCCTCACCCTTGCGGGTTGCTATTTGACGTGGACTACCGTGGAGAATGCAAATGGCTATCGCGTCTATCGGGACGGCACCGATCCAATCACGCCGAACAGCATCACGGAAGCTCGGTATCTGCTCTCCGAATGCGTATTCGAAGTCGGCGCGGGCGTTCATAAGTACACTGTCGTCGCCACCGCCAATCCCTCCTCGGAATATCTTGACAGCGTACCCTCCAACGAAGTTTCGCTCGACGTGACCGCGCCTTTCAAAGCAGGGGTCGGCGACTCCGTGACGGGCAGCCCTCTCTTCGGAAGCGGGGAAGCCTATGCGAGCTATTACCGCGGTTTCTTCATCGAGTTTACGGGCGAACTCGATAAGGACTATAGGATCACCGTAAGCGGGTTCGGCAATCGCGGCGACGGAGTTACGGTCTGCGACCATTTGGCGGCAAAAGTAAACGATACGCCCGACACCTACTTCCATTTGTCCGGGAGCCAGCGCTCCGGCGTCCTCCATCTCACGGGGAATTTGATCTTTGTTTATGAGACGATGACGGCGGAGGACCTTGCCTATGCCGACAGTGAAAAGATCGCCGTCACCATAGAAGAGGCCCCGTCCTCCTCGCCGTCTCCGACGGCGGAAGTCACGCTCGCCCTTCCGCCCGCGCCGCGGTCTCCTCTCAAAAAGGAATCGTAACCCAAAAAACAGCAAGGCCCTCTCCCGCGGGAGAGGGCCTTGTACTGTCGGGCGGCGGCCGATTTTTTCATTTGGAACGCTTGACATTATTGTGCAGGGGGGGGGTATAATAGTTTTGACCCCGCCCGCGCGGGGTACAGGAGGAAAAGATGAAAAAGCTGTTAGCGGGATTATCGCTTCTGTTTGCGCTCGTCGCGGCATGCGGGCTGGCGGCGTGCGGCGAGAAGCCCGAACCCAAACCCGAACCCAAGCCCGAAGAAACGCTCGCCGATATCACGGGCGTGACGTTTACGGACATGACGGTCCCTTACGACGGGAACGAGCATGAGATCACCGTTTCGGGCACGATCCCCGCGGGGGTCTCCGTTGCCTACACGAACAACAAGGGCACGGAGGCGGGCGAATACAACGCCACCGCGACCCTCACGGGCACGGGGTATAAAACCCTCACCCTCACCGCAAAACTCACCATCGAGGGCAGGACTATCACGGGCGTGACGTTTACGGACAAGAGAGTTACATACAACGGCTCCGTGCAGGAGATCACCGTTTCGGATGCGCTGCCCGACGGCGTCACCGTTGTCTACACGAACAACAAGGGGACGGACGTCGGCGAATACAATGCCACCGCCACCCTTACGGGAAAGGGGTATAATCCTCTTACCCTCAAGGCAAAGCTCACGATCGACAAGGCGGATATCACGGGCGTGGAGTTTGAAAGCATGTCCGTTCCTTACGACGGTTCGGCGCACTTCATAGAGGTTGCGGGCGCGGTGCCCGAGGGTTCGATCGTCGTCTATTCCCGCGACGGCGTTCCCACGGACGGCAACTATGCGACCGAGTCGGGTACCTATCAAGTGACCGTGAAGATCACCAACAAGAACTATAACGACTATACCGCCACCGCGACGCTTACGATCACGGCGAGCGAGGACGAGCGTTTCATCACTTATTTCAACGGCACGCTCTATTTTGCCAACGCCCGTCACAACGACTACCTGTATTCGTACGACGGGAGCGGACCTACAAAAATAAGCACGGACGTTCCCTACCACTTCACCGCCGTGGACGATACGCTGTATTACAGAAGTTACTCCATGCTCTATTCGAGCGTGAAGAAGATCGATGCGAGCGGCAAGGCGGCGGCTGTCGCTCCCGTCAAGGGCGAATATCTCTGCACGGACGGCACCTATCTCTACTACGCCGTGAACGCATTCACCAAGGAGAAGAGCGGCATCTATAAACTCGACCCCGCCAAGGCATCCGAGGACGGTTACGAGCCGACCCTCATCTCGCAGGGCAAGGCGAAGTATTTGACCTATGCGGACAAAAATCTTTGGTTCGCGGACGGGAACAACGGGTGGAGGCTCTCCTCCGTCCCCGCAAGCGGGTCGAATGCAGAGCGCACCGTCGTCGCCGTCGGGGACAAGACGGAGGGGGAGAAGATCAACGCCCTCACCGTTTCCGAGCGCGGCGGGCATTCCTATCTCTTCTTCACCGTAAACCATCTCACGGGCGACTATATCGCCAATTATAACATTGATACGGGAGACAGCAAGAAACTTACGATCGACGCGGGCGTGAACCTCACTGTCATCGGGAACGAACTGTATTATATCAACGTCGATCTCGTCACTTCCGCCCTGTTCGGGAAGGGCATTTACAAGGTAGACGCCTATCCTTCGACCGTTCTGTCGAATATCACGAGCGGGACGCAGGTCATCGGCGAGGACGGGAAGAACTATTCTTCCCTCTGCTCGCTCGGGGACGGCAGGATCGCCTACTATCAGGTTTCCACGCAGGACCTCTGCATCTACACGATTGCGGACGAATCGACCGACAAGATCCTCACGGACTTCGTCGCGCCCGAAAGCAAGCCGCTCTCTTTGGGCAGCAAGATCGTCGCCTACGGCACGAGAATTTACTATCTCGACCTCTACAACGACAAGGCGCTCTACTATATCGATACGGCGTCGAGTGCGAAGAAGCCGTTCCGCGTCACCTCCGACAAGGTGGAGGATTTCTCTATCCTCGGCGATACCCTCTACTTCAATGCGGTGAGTTGGGGGGTGAACAACGACCTCTACAAGGTCGACCTGAAGCTCGGCGGCGCACCCGAACTCGTCTCCGAGAACGACTGCAAGGACATCGTGACGGACGGCGAAAATATCTACTACAGCGGGAGCAAACTCCACAAGATCGACAAGAACGGCAACGATACCGAGATCTTCTCCAAGGACGTGAAAGGTCTTACTTATTACGAAGGGTACCTGTACTTCACCGTCGATATGGGCTTGACAAAGGGCGAAGGACTCCACCGTTTGGCTGTGAATCATTTGGATGAAGCCCCGACGCTCATATATAACGACCACAACGTCGACACTTTTGTCATCTCGGACGGAGTCGTCTACTTCCGTGAACTCTACGGAGTCGCCTGGGGGAGCAAACAACTTTCCTGTTTCAGGTTGGACGACGTAAAGAATACGTACCGCGTCATGATGAAAACGGATACCGACCCGCTTGATATCACGGTGCATAACGGGAGAGTGTATTATTACAACGACCTTACCTCATCCGCGAAATCGGGTATCTACTCGGTGAGTATCCACGCGGCGGAGAACGAAACGCCCCAATTGCTCCTCGCCAACGAGAAGGAGGGTTCGGCGTTCTACTACGCGCGTTACCTCACCGTCGTCGGAGATAAAATGTACTTCATCAGCTACCGTCTCGGCGGCGTGGGCGGCGACAGCCACCTCTACTCGGTGGAACTCGGCGGAAGCCACGCCGTAGAACAACTCGCGTAACAGCAAGGCCCTCTCCCGCGGGAGAGGGTTTTTCATAATTTCCGTCTCCGCGCTTGCATTCCGCGGAACAATATGGTATAATCCTCCAAGAGGTGTATGGTATGCAAAACGTCGTAAAAATCAAGAAAAATCTCTTCTACCTCGGCGGGAACGACCGCCGCATCGCCCTCTTCGAGAGCGCCTTCCCCGTTCCGCGCGGGGTCTCCTACAACTCCTATCTTCTCGTCGACAGAAAGACGGTCCTCTTCGATACCGCCGATATCGCCGTAAGCGAGCATTTCTTCGAGAATTTGGAGTACGCCCTCGGGCGCAGAAAACTCGACTATGTCGTCATCCACCACATGGAACCCGACCACTCCGCGAGCTTTGTCCGCCTCGTGGAGAAGTACCCCAAGGTCACCGTCGTCACCTCCCAAAAGACCAAGATGATGCTCGAAAACTACTTCTCTTTCCGCGGGAATGTGCTTGTCGTCAAGGAGGGGGCGGAGCTTTCGGTCGGCAGAAACACCTTGAAATTCGTCGGCGCGCCCATGGTGCATTGGCCCGAGGTCCTGTTCACCTACATTCCCGAGAGCGGCATCCTCTTTTCGGCGGATGCGTTCGGCACGTTCGGCGCCCTCGGCGGGAGCATCTATGCGGACGAGGTCAACTTCGAGCGGGACTATTTGGACGACGCCCGCAGGTACTACTTCAACATTGTGGGCAAATACGGCGTGCAGGTGCAGAATGTTTTGAAGAAGGCGGCGGGGCTTGCTATCAAGCTCATCTGCCCGCTGCACGGCCCCGTATGGCGGAAAAACCTCGGTTGGTATCTCGCGAAATACGACCTGTGGAGCAAGTACCTGCCCGAGGAGAAGGGGGTCGCCGTGTTCTATTCGTCGGTATACGGACACACGCAGAATGCCGCGGAGATTCTGGCGGGTGCGATCGCGAAGAACGGCGTGACCAATGTGCAGGTGTACGACGTCTCCGTGACCCACATCTCCGAACTCCTTGCCGAGGCGTTCCGCTATTCGCACGTTGTGTTCGCGACGACGACGTACAACAACGGGATCTTCATCAGCATGGAGAACTTCCTGCACGACCTCTCCGCACATGCCTACCAAAGCCGCAAGTACGCCCTCGTGGAAAACGGCAGCTGGGCGCCGCAGGCGGGCGGCTATATGCAGAACTTGGTGCGCGAATGGAAGGATATGGAGCAGGTGGGGGAGACGGTGACCGTCCTCTCCGCCGTAAACGGGGAGACCCTCGAAAAGTTGAATACGCTCGGCAAGGAGCTTGCCGAGAGCGTGAAAAATTCATAAAGGAGGAAGTTTACGATGAAGTATGTGTGCAGCGTGTGCGGCTATGTGTACGACGAGGCGGCGGGGGACCCCGATAACGGCATTGCTCCCGGCACCAAGTGGGAGGACGTGCCCGACGATTTCACCTGCCCGCTCTGCGGCGTGGGGAAAGAAGACTTCGCCGCCGAATAAGCGGCCATGTGCAAAGGTATGCCGCCCGACCGCATTGCGGTCGGGCGGCATCATTTTGGACTTTGCGCCGTTTTTCAATCGGCGGAACGGCCGATCAGGTAGTCCACCGTCGTGCCGAAAAAGTCGGCAAGCATCCACAAACTCGCAACGGACGGCTCCTTTTTGCCCGAGAGCCATGCACTGATCGTGTTTTGTTTTACGCCCGTCTTTGCCGCAAGTTGTACCTGATTGAGATTTTCTTCCCGCATCAATTCGCGGATCCGCTCGGCGGAGAGAATTTTCACAGCATCCACTCCCGTTTTTCTTGACATTATATCCCCATGGGAGTACAATGAGAAAGAATATCCCCATAGGGATATTGCGGAGGAGATATGACCGAGCAGGAGAAGAGGGCGCAGCGGGAGTATGAAGAGGGGTGGAAGAAAAAATTTGCTGCGCGGCTGAAACAGATGACGGAGGGACGGGGGATGGAGGCGGTTACGCTCGCGGAGGGGATTGGCGCCGAACCCGCGCGGATCCGTATGCTTCTTGCCGGGGAAGACTTCCCAACGGTCGAGGAACTCTTGCGCATCTGCCGCTTTTGTTACGATCCCGACGAGCTTTTCTACGGCGCGCGGGAACGGGCGTTTTCCTATTTCGTGCGCGGGATATAGAGGGAAGGAACCGCCGCCGAATAAGAGGGTATGTGCAAAGGTATGCCGCCCGACCGCATTGCGGTCGGGCGGCATCATTTTTCTCCTATACGAGGGGGAAGGAGCGTGGTGACAGCCCCCTCCGCGGGAGGGGGTAGGGGGTGGGCAGAAGTCGGGAATGCCCCTCATCCGTCCCCTTTGGGGACACCTTCCCCCCGAGGGGGGAAGGCTTAAAAAGCGGCGGTTTTAGATGAGGAGAGGGGCATGGCTTTCTTCTACGTCATTCCGAACCGTCTGTGCCGCCCGACCGCATTGCGGTCGGGCGGCACAGACGCGTGAGGAAACTCACCTTTTCGTAACCGAGAGATCCCTCGACACGCCGCGCCGCCCGAAAAGGCGGGCGGCGCGGCGGCTCGGGATGACGTAACAGGACAACGTGACCCTTCCCCCCGAGGGGGGAAGGCTTGGAAAGCGGAGGCTCGGAGTGAGGGGCAAGGTAACGTAACACCATCGTGGGGGGAAGGCTTAAAAGCGGCGGCTCTGAATGAAAGACGGGGCAATGTAATGCCCTCCCACGAGGGCGGGGGGAGGGCGTAAAAAACGGAAAAACATTCACATGGGGTGCGGAAAACTCACTTCTTCAGGCTTAAATACACCATCAGAACGGCGATGTCGGCGGGGTTCACGCCCGAGATGCGCTCTGCCTGTCCGAGGCTCAACGGGCGCACGCGGTTGAGTTTTTCCCGCGCTTCGAGCCGCAGTCCCTCGATGGTCCCGTAGTCGATATCGGTCGGCAGGGGGGTATTCTCTGCGCGCTTCATGCGGGCGATCTGCGCCCCGCTCCTCTTCAGGTACCCCTCGTAGCGCACCTCCGTCTCGCAGGAGAGGAGAAGATCGGGCGGGTCGTTCTCAAAGAGGGAGAAGGTCTCCGCGATCTCCGCGATCGGCACGCCGCGGCGCAAGAGGTCGGCATAGGTCACCCCCGCAGAGAGGGGGGGATCGCCGTGTTTTTGCACGAGGGCATCCGCCTTTTTACGGTCTGCGCGCCCCCCGAGCGTCTCCGCAATTTCCGCCTTGCGCTTCTTGCGCGCGAGGTATTTTTGATACCGTTCGTCCGTCACAAGCCCGACCCGTCTCCCGATCTCGGTGAGGCGCCCGTCGGCGTTGTCCTGCCGCAAATGCAGGCGGAATTCGGCGCGGGAGGTCATCATGCGGTACGGCTCGTCGGTGCCCTTCGTCACGAGGTCGTCGATGAGAACGCCGATATACGCCTCGTCCCGTCCGAGGACGAGGGGCGGCTCTCCGCGGAGCTTCAATGAGGCGTTGATCCCCGCGAGAAGCCCCTGCGCCGCCGCTTCCTCGTAGCCGCTCGTGCCGTTGATCTGCCCCGCCGTATACAGCCCCTCCGCCTTTTTGCTCTCGAGAGTGGGGAGGACGTCGAGCGGGTCGATGCAGTCATACTCGATGGCGTAGGCATAGCGGACAATCTCGCACCTCTCCAAGCCCTTTACCGTGCGGTACATTTCCTTTTGAAGGTCGTGGGGGAGGGAGGTGGACAGCCCCTGTACATACACCTCGCCCGTATCCGCCCCCTCGGGCTCGAGAAAGAGCTGGTGGCGCTCCTTGTCCGTGAACCGCACGACTTTCGTCTCGATGGAGGGACAGTAGCGGGGGCCCGTCGAGGAGATCTCCCCGTTGTAGAGGGGCGCCCTTTCGAGGTTTTCGAGGATGACGCGGTGGGTTCTTTCGTTGGTGTAGGTGAGATAGCAGGGGAGTTGCTCGGCGGGGAGGGCGTCGTCCATAAAGGAGAAGGGGTACGCGCCTTCGCCGTGCTGGACTTCGAGGGCGGAGACATCCACCGTCCTGCCGTCCACGCGGGCGGGGGTACCCGTCTTGAAGCGGCGGACGCAGAAGCCGAGGCGGAGGAGACTTTCGGTGAGGAGGGTGGCGGGGGCAAACCCGTTGGGTCCGCTCTCCTTGATGAGTTCGCCCGTCACGGTGCGGGCGCGCAGGTAGACCCCCGTCGCAAGCACAACGGCGCGGCAGCTTATCACCCCGCCGTAGGAAGTTTTCACGCCGCACACCTTGCCGTCTTCCACGAGAATTTCGGCGACCTCCGCCTGCAAAATGCGCAGATGGGGTGCGTTTTCGAGGGTCTTCTTCATCTCACGGCGGTATTTTTCCTTGTCTACCTGTGCCCGAAGGGACTGCACCGCCGCACCTTTTCCCGTGTTCAGCATGCGGATCTGGAGGGCGCACTTGTCGGCACACAGCCCCATCTCGCCGCCGAGGGCGTCGATCTCGCGCACCAAGTGCCCCTTCGCCGTGCCGCCGACGGAGGGGTTGCAGGGCATGTAGCCGATGCTGTCGAGATTGAGGGTTATGAGTACGGTCTCTTGGCCTGTCCGCGCGAGGGCGAGCGCCGCTTCCGCACCCGCATGCCCGCCGCCGACGACCACCGCATCGCACTGCCCTTCGGAAAAGGTTTTCATTATGCTCCTTGCAAATTCACCCCGCCGCCGCGGGGTGATAGTTTTCTTGTTCGCCGCACGTTTTCCGCGCCCGCCCGTTTCACGCGTCGTTCCGAACTCCCGCGTGTTTATTGACGGGGCTGCCGCCCGCTTCACGCGTCATTCTGAACCCCCGCGTAATGCTTCGTTATGCGGAATACTCGGTGGGGGTGAAGAATCCCGAGGAAATAAGCGACGAGTATGTAATGCGGACTTCGTACTTCGGGATCCTTCGCACGATGGGCTTTTGTGTTTCTATTCCTACTCTATCGGCTCAGGATGACGCGGTAACCCCGCACGTGGCATACCGTGTATCGCGGGCGGGGCGGGATGACGCGGTAGTCGGGGCGCGCACGACCGCTTGTATACGTCATGTCGAGCATCGTCGAGACACGACGCGGTTCCAAAAGATTTTGCGCTGTAAATCATGGGCGTACCCTCACCCCTACCCCTCCCCCTTACGCAGGGGGAGGGCATGAGTAGAAAGCGTGAGGGGGCAGGTATGATAGGAGCGATTTGCAGGGTGACGTAAGCGCAAAAGATTTTGTGCGACACTTTCGTGCGAAATTTTATTGTTTCAGTATCGCGCTCTTTACGTCGTTCACGTCCTTGGCGTAGCTATCGTTCACGCGCATGAGTTCGGCAACCTTGTCCCGCGAGTAGATCACGGTCGCGTGGTCCCGTCCGCCCATCTCCTTGCCGATGGTGACGAGGGGGAGGGAGAGCATGTCGCACATGAGATAGGTGCAGATCTGTCTCGCCCGCACAAGCTCCTGCCGCTTGCTCTTGCCGAGCAGTTCCTCTTTGGTGATCGAAAAGTAGGAACAGGCGGCGCGCACGATCGCCTCGGGGGTGACCGCCTCCTGCTCCGTCGTCACGATGGATTCCTGCAGCGCCATCGAGGCGAGTTTCAGGGAGATCGGCTCCTCGTGCAGTTTGCTTGCGAAGATCACGGTGTTGAGTCTCCCCTCGAGGGTGCGGACGTTGTTGTCCGAATTCTTCACGAGGAAGGCAAGCACGTCGTCGGGGACGATATACTTCTTTTCGAGCGCCTTGCGCTTTAAGATCGCGATCTTCGTCTCGACGTCCGGCGGCTGGATATCCGCGATAAGCCCGCCCTCGAAGCGGGTGCGGAGCCTCTCCTCGAGGGTGGTGAGGTCCTTCGCGGGGCAGTCGGAGGTGATGACGATCTGCTTGTGCTGGTTGTAAAGCTCGTTGAAGGCGTGGAAGAACGCCTCCTGCACGCCGTATTTCCCCGCCCAGAACTGCACGTCGTCGATGAGGAGGACGTCCACGCCGCGGTAGCGGTTGCGGAAGCGGGAGTCCGCCTCCCTGCCCTCTCCCTTCTTGCCCGAATACATGCTGTCCACATATTCGTTGAGGAACTTTTCGCTCGTCGTGTAGATGACTTTAAGGGAGGGCTTCTTCGCCGCAATCTCGTTGGCGATTGCCTGCATGAGGTGGGTCTTCCCAAGCCCCGTCCCGCCGTAAATATAGAGGGGGTTGAAGTTCTCGCCGGGCGCCTCGGCGACCGACTTTGCCGCGGCATACACGAAGCGGTTGGAAGTGCCCACGACGAAGGAGTCGAAGGTGTAGCGCTTGTCGAGGACGACGGGCTCGGACTCATAGGTATCGACCTCGGGGAGGGTGTAGGTCTCGCTCCCGTCCACCACGAGGATGAAATCGGTGAGGCCCACATCCGCCGAGACGATCGCCTCGCGGAGCTTTTCGGTATTTTTGGTGACGACGCCGCCCGCCATGTCCGTCTCCGCCTTCAGGACGATCTTCTTGTTGATGATGTCCACGGGAAGAAGCCCCGCGATATAGGTGGAGTAGGTAAACGGGTTGACGATCTTTTCCGCCCGTTCGCGGATTTTGTTCCACAACAATTCAAACTGCGAAGGTTCCGCCATTTTTTCCTCTCAAACGCTTTGTGTTTTTCGTAAGATTTGATATAATAGAGTTGTTCTTCCCCTTGATTATAGTACAAAACGGCGCAAAAAGAAAGTATTTTCGGGGAAAAACTTTGCGGAATGCTGATAAAAAAATTGCGGCTCGAAAATTTCAGAAACTATGCGGACGAGACCTTCTCCTTCTCGGAGGGGCTGAACGTGCTTGCGGGGCGCAACGCGCAGGGAAAGACCAACTGCGCGGAGGCCGTCTTTTACCTTTGCACGGGTACCTCCCTCCGCATCCGCCACGACAGGCAGCTTATCCGCCGCGGGGAGAGTTCGGCGTGCATCGAAGCGGAGGCGGAGAGCCTCTTCGGGCGGGTGACCCTCTCGGCGGAGATCTTCGAAAACAGGCGGGAGCTTGCGGTGAACGGCAACCGCGTCAACCGCGCCGTCGATTTTCTCGGGAACCTCCGGAGCGTCTTCTTCTCCCCGGGGGAACTCCGCCTCATACAGGACGGCCCGGAGGAGCGCCGCCGCTTTCTGAACCTCTCCATTTCGCAGACCTCCCGTCCCTATTGTACCGCCCTCCAGCGCTACCGCCGCATCCTCGACCAGAGGAACAACCTCTTGAAGGAGCGGGACTTTTCCCTCATCCGCGAGACGCTGCCCCTCTGGGACGAACAGCTTGCAAAGTATGCCTCCCGCCTCGTCACGGCGAGGAGGGAGTACCTCGAAAAACTCTCCCCCCTTGCGGCGGAGGCGCACCGTTTTCTCACAGACGGGGAGGAAGAGCTTTCCCTCTCCTTCGAGCGGGAATACCCCGCGGGGGAGGAGGAAGCGGAGCGCGTCCTTCTCCGCGAATACCACGGCAGCTATGAGCGGGATATCCGCGTCGGCTATACGACGGTGGGCCCTCACCGCGACGACGTGCGCGTTCTCATCAACGGGCAGGACGCCCGCGCCTACGCCTCGCAGGGACAGCAGCGCACCGCCGCTCTCTCCATGAAACTCGCCGAGGTGGAGATCTTCCGCGCCATCACGGGGGAGCCGCCCGTCCTCATTCTCGACGACGTGATGAGCGAACTCGACCTTCCCCGCCGCAAGAAGCTCGTCGCAAGGGTCACGGGACTGCAGTGCATCCTCACCTGTACCCACGCCGAGCGCGCGCTCTACGGCGCGGAGTGCAACAAGATCCGCATACAGGAGGGAAAAATTCTCCGATGAGAGCCGATCTTCATCTGCATACTCTCTGTTCGGACGGGGTCTTCCCGCCCGCGGAGATCGCCCGCCGTGCAAAGGAGGCGGGGCTTTCTCTCTTTGCCGTCACCGATCACGATACCCTTGCGGGGAACGGGGAGGCGGAGGAGGCGGCGAAGAAACTCGGGCTTTCGTTTGTCCGCGGGATCGAGGTCTCCGCCTATCTCGGCGCCACCAAGGTCCACGTCCTCGGCTACGGGTGCAGGGAGGGGGAGGCTTACCGTTCCTTCCTTCAAACCCGCGTCGAGGGGGCGAGGCTCCGCGCCGAAGACGGCATCCGCAAGGCGAACGAATACTTCTCCCTCGATGTCACCTATGAGGAGACGGAGGGGTACCATGTCCGCAAAGAGGCCCCCGTACACACCATGCACGTCGTGCGGGCGTTTGCCGCGCGGCTCGGGAAGGACGAGGGGGAGCTGTACCGCACCGCCTTTGCCCCGGGACGCCCCGCCTTTTCCGACCTCTTCCGCCCCAAG